>CANHBY010000047.1 GCA_947458895.1 Burkholderiales bacterium
GAAAGCGCTACGCACCCGATTGGGCAGCACTGCGGCGCGCTGGCGGCGTTGCTCCGCCTTGCGGGCACGAGCCCGCCGCGTTGTCGCGCCTTGCCAGCACACCGCAGCGCTGCCCACTCGGGCGCGTCCAACTGCAGTTTTTAGGATAATCAGCCGCCTGAGCAAAAGCGTGGTGCCGATCGCTCTAATCCCAAATCGGCGTGGTACGCAAGACTTCTTCGATGGTTGTGACGCCTTCGGCCACCTTCATGGCCCCGGCCATGCGCAGTGGGCGCAAGCCATCCTTGATGACCTGTTGGCGCAGGCGAGGCATGTCCAGAACGGGATGGATGGCGGCCTGAGCAGCCTCGCTCACCGTCAAGAGTTCATACAAGCCCGCGCGACCGCGATAGCCAGTCATGCGGCACTCCAGGCAGCCGATGGGTTTATAGGCTTGTACATGGCCATTGATTCTCCACGGCTTGACCAGCTGATTGATCATGTCCACTGAAATACTCTCATCGGGTTGCTTGCAGCTCACACACAAGGTTCGCACCAAGCGTTGGGCTAAAACGCCCTCCAGGGTGGCGCCAATCAGGTAGGCCGGCACACCCAGATCCATCAAGCGGGTCACGGCCGAAACTGAGTCGTTCGTGTGCAGCGTGCTGAACACCAAATGACCTGTGAGCGCAGCTTGAATCGCCATCTCGGCGGTGGCCAGATCTCGAATTTCACCGACCATGATGATGTCGGGATCCTGGCGCATGAGCGAGCGCAGGCCCTCTGCGAAACCGAAGTCAAGGGCCGTTTGAACCTGGGTTTGATTGAAGGCTGGCTGGATCATCTCGATCGGGTCCTCGACCGTGCACACATTGACCTCCTCGGTGGCGAGGCGTCGCAGGGTCGAGTACAGGGTGGTGGTTTTACCGGAGCCCGTGGGGCCCGTCACCAAGATGATGCCATTGGGCTTGGCCACCAAGCCATCCCAGCGCTGCCCATCGTGCTTGCCAAACCCCAAGGCCTCCAGCGGCTTGATGGTGGCGTCGGGGTCGAAGATACGCATGACCATCTTCTCGCCAAAGGCGGTTGGAATGGTTGACAGGCGCATTTCGATCTCATTGCCACGGGGGTCGCGAGTCTTGATGCGGCCGTCCTGGGGCCGGCGGCGCTCAATCACATCCATGCGCCCCAGCAGCTTGATGCGAGCAACCATGGCGTTCATCACGCCGGGCGGTAGCTGATACACCGTGTGCATCACGCCGTCGATGCGAAAGCGAATCAGGCTCAAGTCGCGCCTGGGCTCAAGATGAATGTCAGAGGCGCGCTGATCGAAGGCGTACTGCCACAGCCAATCGACCACCTGCACTACACCCTGGTCGTTGGCCTCGAGTTGCCGGTTGGTCCGCCCAAGCTCCACCAGCTGCTCAAAACTTGCAAGGGCTGAGGTTTCACCAGACTTCACCGCAGACCTGACGGAGGTCGACAAGGTGTAAAACTCAGTCGTGTAACGGCCCAACTCGATCGGGCTCACCACCACCAAACGCAGCATTTTTTGGGTGTGGGCTTCAATCTCAGAAACCCATTCCACATCGAACGGCTCACAGGTTGCCACGACCACCTCACGCGCCCCGACCTGGATCGGCAAAGCTCGGCGCCGCTCGGCATAAGTGATGGACATGACCTCCGCCACTCGCCCCACATCGACCTTCAGAGGATCGATCCTCAAATAGGGCAGGCCGCTGCGCTGGGCCACCCATTCGGTCAGGTTTTCAATGTCGAGGGTTTTGCCATCTGACAGACGTACCAGCCCTGCCCCTCCAAGACGCACCAACGAATGCTGGCTGCTGTCACCAGCGCCAAATCGCTTGGCCGTTCGATCGGAATCTTCCCGACTGATGATTCCGTCCGCTCGAAGCCAATCCAGAATCACCCGCCAATCGAGTGGCCCTTTGTGGAGCGCTGCCTTGAGAGGCGGCTTGGGAGCGAAAGGTGCTTTCATAAGAATAGAGACATCGCGCAAGAAGGAAATGAGACTGTGTCAGGGCTAGGGCCTGTTAACACTAAAGATGCCAGTGCGAACGCGGTCATTGGGGCGCAGGGCAAGGCGCGCGGCGCTGCCAAGGCTATTCGCCTTGGCGAGACGTGCAACGCCGCGCTGCGCCCCAATGACCACGTTCCCGAAGGATTGTTCTTCAAAAGGCCTTGCGCGGCGTTGCAAAGCCTCGCCGGGGAGCTACCCCGGCTTCGTTTTGCGCCTTGCTCAAGGCCTTTTGAAGAACAACGCATCTGGCATCTTTAGTGTTAACAGGCCCTAGCCATCTTGAGCGCCCTCCAAGGGAACTCGGCAAAGCCCCTCACGGCTCAACATCGATAGCCATTGAGCCCCTGGTAGTTTGAACTGATTAACAATGTTTTCGGCACGGGCCGCCAGAATCTGAGGGCCAGGCCAGTCGAGTTGCTTCACGGCGCCAACGACGGTGTTGCCTTCCTTGGTGGCTTGCATGCTGAAAAGCTGATCAGCACCAAAAGCTGCGGCGATACGGCTGTAACTGCGCTCAAAACTCAACTTGCGCCCGAACAGGTTGACCGTCATCACGCCGCCCGGGCGAAGAAGCCGTTCGCAGCCTCGGTAAAACTCTTCGCTGTCAAGCACCGGGCTGGCCGCTTCATGGTCATATAAATCAACACAGAGCGCATCGACTGTTCCATGGTTGTCAGGGTCTGTCACGTAATCGGAAGCATTTTTTTCGAGTACCTGCAAGCGCTCAGCCTTGCGAGGCAAATGAAACCAGACGTGGGACGCTGCAATCACAACAGGGTTGAGCTCAACAGCCGTGGTTCGGGCACCGATGGCCTGATGACAGAACCGGGTGATCGCCCCGGCACCTAAGCCCAACTGAACCGCATGCATACCCTCCCAGGCTTTGGAGCCCTCGGTATCAGCCTCGGGACGAAGCAGCATCCAGACCATCATGCGGCGCACATATTCCAATTCGATTTTCAGAGGCTTGGAGATGCACATGGCACCCTGAACCCAGGCCGAACCCAAATGCAAATAGCGAATTCCTCCCATTTCAGAGAAGGTCACGGGCGGAAACTCGGGCATTAATGGTTTACTCATATCGCTAAAGTTTGGCGAGCGCTGGCAGGGCTTGCCGCGCATTCAGTGTGGTGTATTTTGCTACCTCATCCAGTGGCATGCGGCGCAGCCCAGCCAAGCACTCTGCAATACGAGGCAGCTCAGCCGGTTCGTTGCGAGACACTTCACCTGCGGCCCTTTGCTCGGCGGTTCGGTAGAGCCAATGAGGAACGATGTCAGGTGCATCGGTTTCAAGCACCAAGGCACTCATCGGGAGCCACTGTGCCAAATGTTGTATCCGCAGGGCTCGATCAAAGGTCATGGCGCCGCCGAAGCCCAGTTTGAAGCCCATGTTGACGAACGCTTGGGCCTGTTGCTCGCTGCCATTGAATGCGTGAGCAATGCCGCCTCGAACTGGCGTCTGGCGCAAAGCTTTGAGCAAATCGTCGGCAGATCGGCGTACGTGAAGGATCACCGGCAAGTCGAACTCACGCGCCAACCGCAGTTGCGCCTGGTAGAACGAACGCTGCTGCTGCGCATCGAGGCCTGGCACAAAGAAATCCAAACCAATTTCGCCCACGGCGGCCAACAAGGGGTCATTGGCAGCGGCCTTCAGGGCTGCGCGCAGCACCTCGAGATCATCAGGATGGGCTTTGTGCACATAGAGGGGGTGAATACCCAGGGCATAGGGACACCCCAGCGCATGGGCAAGGCTCTGGATGCGCCCAAAATGGCTCGCTTGCACAGCAGGAATCACCAGAGACTGCACACCCATCGCCGCAGCGCGCGCGACCACCTGGGGGCGGTCGGCGTCGAACTCTGGTGCGTCCAGATGGCAGTGTGTGTCAATCCACATTTGGGAAAAGCCTTTTGATAAAACCGGGTGCAAGACATGTCGATCCCTGCGACATAAGAACATGTTGGCACAGAACACGACACACCCGATGTACCTCAACATGATGTGGCTGAGATCATCCTGGAGGCAAGCGGCTTTGGCCCCAGCAAATAGGGGCCAAACCCGGCAGAATTTCTGAGCACACTGCGGCTTGGGCCGTGCTACCGTTACATCAGGAGTGGAGCCCGGGGCCTGGCAACCCTCGCCACAGTGGTTCAGCGAGAAACCCAATGAAAAAGACCGCCATTTACAGCCGTTCGGGACGGCGTCAAGGCAGCCCCTCGGGCGGCCAGGCGGTCACGCCTTCGCCGACCCCCTTCACGGCCAATGAATCGCCCAGCGCCCCCGCCACAGAACATCCTTCAACGCCCCTTAAGCCTGTTGGGGAACGATGGCGCCATCGTCTCTGGCGGCGGCCTTTCTTGATGACGCTGGTCACGGCCGCCATGGCTCTGCTGGGAACCTACTGGGGTGCAAGAGAGGCCCTGAGGGGCCTGGCACAAGGACACACCTCAACCGGCGCTGAACTGAAGGCCATTGACAGCGAAATGCGTCAATCTCTGCTCCAGCGCCCACTGCCCTCAGCAGTGAGCCAGGCCTATGAGCAGGTCATTCCTTCTGTGGTACGGGTCACAGGCTACTCCACCACCTCTTGGCCAACCAAGAGCCCGGAACCGACCCCGGATGGCGTGGGCACTGGCGTGGTGATCGTCGACAACGGAACGATCCTGACCAACCTGCATGTCATTCGCAAAGCGAAACGGCTCAAGGTGATGTTCTTCGATGGACATGAATCCGAAGCCGAGGTCATTCATGAAGATCCGTCGAGCGACTTGGCCATGCTGCGCGCCAAAAGTATCCCGGATGACCTGCAGGCGGCCACCCTACGCAGCAGTACCTCGCTGCGCCCGGGCGATGAGATTCTGACCATTGGATTTCCTTTCGGCATCGGGCCCTCCGTGTCATCGGGTGTCGTCTCGGGTCTGGGTCGCGAGTACCGATCACCCGACGGGCAGCAAACCATCAACAACCTGATTCAATTCGACGCCGTGGCCAACCCTGGGAACTCAGGCGGCCCACTGGTCACGCTGGAAGGCGATGTGGTGGGTGTCGTCACGGCGATTCTCAACCCGTCGCAGCAACGGGTTTTCATTGGCATCGGATTTGCCATGCCGATTGAAAACGCAACCAAGGGGGCTGGCCCCTCGCCTTTTTGAACCCCGTCTCATAAAGCAGCCCATGACCCAAGACAACCTACACAACAGCAGTGCGCACCGCTTGATGGAAGACCTGTTGTATGAGGTCAAACGGGTGGTGGTGGGACAAGATCTGTTTCTGGAGCGTGTGCTCATCGCCTTGCTGGCTCAGGGGCATTTGTTGGTCGAAGGTGCTCCGGGCCTGGCCAAAACCTTGACCATCAAAACACTGGCACGTACCCTCAGTGGTCGCTTTCAGCGCATTCAGTTCACGCCCGACCTGGTTCCAGCCGACCTGATCGGTACCCGGTTTTATAACCCCCAGACTGGCGAGTTCAGCACCTCGCTGGGGCCCGTTTTTGCCAACCTGCTGTTGGCGGATGAAATCAACCGTGCTCCCGCCAAGGTGCAAAGCGCCCTGCTCGAAGTCATGCAGGAGCGGCAGGTCACCATCGCCGGCGTCACCCATCCAGTACCCGAGCCGTTTTTGGTCATGGCCACGCAAAACCCCATCGAGAGCGAGGGCACCTACCCGTTGCCGGAGGCCCAAATCGATCGCTTCATGATGAAGGTGTTGGTGGACTACCCGAACGAAGAAGATGAGTTCGTGATTGCCGAGCGCGCGATTGGCCAGCCCATTGTGGTGCAACCCATGGCCACCATCGAGCAGCTCATCGAATTGCAGGCTGCCTGCCGCCAAGTCTATGTGGACCCGGCCTTGCTGCAATATGCCGTGCGCATCGTGCACGCCACACGGCACCCTGAGCGGCATGGCCTGCCATCGCTGAAAGGCAGCCTGGCCTATGGTGCAAGCCCACGCGCGACCATCTCCTTGGTCGAAGGATCGCGCGCGCTGGCCGTCCTGCGAGGCCGCCACCATGTGCTGCCTGATGACATGATGGTGCTGATTCCCGATGTGTTGCGCCACCGTTTGGTGCTGTCTTATGAGGCCTTGGCTCAAGGTCTGCAAGCCGATGCCTTGATCGATCAACTGGTCCGAAAAATCCCTGCTCCAACCCACGTGCTCAGAAGTCAAGCTGCCTGAGCGCAGATCCAAATTTCCCAGCCGCATGCGCAACATTCAAGCCTTCGAGACGCCCGACGCACTGCTCAAGCGTCTGGAATGGACCGTTGCCCGCCCTCTCGATGGCTTGCTTCACGGCGACCACCGGGCCCTGTGGCGAGGTGTGGGCCTTGATCTGGCAGACCTGCGCGAATACCAGCCCAATGACGATGTCAGGCACATTGACTGGAACGTCACGGCTCGCCTGAACAGTCCTCATGTCAGGCAGTACATGGCAGACCGCGATCTGAGCCTGTGGCTGCTGATGGACCTCAGCAACAGCATGGATTGCGGGAGCTCCTCACGCACCAAGTGGCATCTGGCCATCGAATTCGCGGGGGTGCTGGCACGTCTATGCACTCGGCATGGCAACCGCGTGGGTGCCCTGCTTTACGGCAAAGAGGTCGATGCCATCGTTCCAGCCCGCAGCGGCCGAGTCCATGTGCTGCAACTTCTTCAGCAGATGATTGACCTGCCCCAAGCACCCATGGCCGGGCAGGGCACCCAGCTCCGCGAACTCTTGGAAGCTGCTCAGCGCACCATTCGCCGACGAAGCTGCATCTTGGTGGTCTCCGACTTCATCAGTGAAGGTGAGTGGCCCTCCGCCCTTTCGCAATTGAGTATGCGCCATGATGTGACCGCCATCCGCCTGACTGATCCGCTGGATACCGCACTACCCTCCATGGGCTGGGTGAACGTGAGTGATGCCGAAACCGGCGAACACTTCACGCTCGACACCGACGACCCTGTGCTGCTCGAACGCTATGCCGCCGAATCAGTCGCCCACGAAGCGCGGCTGCAAAAAATCCTTTGTGAAACTGGGGTCGACACCCTCGAGTTATCAACTGATGCTCCACTGCTAGAAGAACTCTTGCGTTTCACTGATTTGCGCAGGCGATCACATCGCTTCGCTCCCGCCTCAAGAGTGTCCAGCACATGAACCTGCTCGATATTGTTTTTCTCTGGCCTGAGGCCCTTTGGTCTCTGTGCTTGATTCCGCTGCTGAGCGCCCTCTATATCTGGCTCCTGCGCCGCCGCAAAAGAAAAACGCTGAATCTTCCCCATCTGGCTCGGCTACAAACGCTTCCTGCCCATCCCAAAGCTTGGGCCCGTCACCTACCAGCCGTGTTGCTGATGCTGGCGCTGGCCTGCATGTTGTTAGCCACAGCGAGACCCACAGCACGCATCAGCCTGCTGTCACCTCAACGCACGATTGTGCTGGCCATGGACATCTCCGGCAGCATGCGCGCCACCGATGTGCAACCCAACCGCCTGGTCGCCGCACAGGAAGCAGCCAAAGCCTTCTTGGCCGACCTTCCACTCAGCGTTCGCGTGGCGGTGGTGTCATTTGCGGGCACGGCGGCTGTCGTCCAACCGCCCACGCTGAGCCGGGAAGACGTCATCGCCGCGATTGATCGCTTTCAGCTTCAACGTGGCACGGCCATCGGCAGCGGTATCGTGCTCTCCCTGGCCACGCTGTTTCCCAATGCTGGCATTGACCTCTCAGAGATCACCGGACAACAAAGCATGCCCGTAGATTCACGCGACGCAGCTAAAGC
>CANHBY010000048.1 GCA_947458895.1 Burkholderiales bacterium
GGCACGGTCAACGGCCAGCAGCATCATGGCGTCGCTGCGAGGCATGACGCCATCCAGCAGGTAGCCCAGGCGGCTGGCGTTTTCACCGGTTTGCAGCCGATCCAAAATCAGGCGCAATGCGGCGAGCCTGGACTTTTGCCGGGTTTTTTTGGCGTTGCTGATTTCCCCCTCCAGGAAGCTCAGCATGGGTTCCGAGCGGCGAAACATCTCAGCCAGGTCGCGGTAAAACTCAGCCCGCTTCAGCCGAAATTCGAGCAGGGTCAGGAAACGGGTGATTGGGTGAAGGTTCAGCATGTGGCCTCCCGAGGTTTGGCTTTCGGCCTCAGCAGCTCGTGGCGCCTGAACGACTCGAACTCTTCACATCGGCGCACGTCAATGAGCCCTTGCAGGGCTTTCCACAGCGCATGCTCAAAGACTGTTTTGCCGCTCATGTCGGCACTCAAGAAATCGCCATCCGAGAAGCTGCGGTAGTGCAGCAGGGCTGCGTGATCGTCGTTGTCACGAACCGCAGAGAGCCAGGGGCGGTCGGGCTGAAGCATCTCGGCCACGATGGTTTTGCCAAGAGTTCCGCGTCCGCTGCAGGCGCTGCAGCCGCCTACACGCTCCCAACGCAGACCTTGGGTGGGGATGTTGAATTTATGCCGAAGCAATTGCTCGACCTCGTCGATCTCTGGGTCTTTTTTGACAGCAACTTCCGTGGGTTCCGCGCAGGCGCAACAGAGCTTGGGTACCAGTGCTTGGTAGATCATCAAATTGATGATGTTGGGCCCCGTGAGGGCCTGGCGCGACAGGCCGATCTGGTCGTTGGTCAGCCGCGGAATGATGTTGCTGATGAGATGAGCATGCAAAGTACCCATGGCCAGGTGGCCGGTTTCAGCGACTTGCAAACAGAACATCGAGGTGAGCTTGTCTCGCATCTCGCCCATCATCACGCCGTCGGGGTCAGAGCGCAGGATGGAGCGCATCACTTCAGCGTAGCGGCGGTGGGTTTCGGCCTCGTCATCGATTACACGCTTGACTTCGATCTGGTGGGCGCCCTTGACTTCGTATTCGATCGGGTCTTCTACGGTGTAGATGGCCTTGCGCTCAAGATGGGGAAGCGTCTCGATGAAACACTTGAGGCTGGTCGATTTTCCCGAGCCAGTCTCGCCCGCAATCAGCACCATGCCTTTGCCAGCACGAGCAGCTTCGCGCAGCAGCTTGAGGTGGCTCTTGGCGTAGCCGGCACGCTCGAAGGTGATGCGATTTTCTTCGCCGCAGCGCAGAATTCTCAGCACGACCTTGGGGCCTAAGCGGCCCTTTTGGCTTTGGTAGCGAATTTGCCCTGAGACGTTGGGAAGGTTGATGTCCAGCATGCAGTCAACGAATTTGTCTTCGTCGAATTGGCTGTTATTGTTGCCTTTGCGGGTGCTGTTGTAGCCGGCGGCGATGGCATCGACTGCATCTTTGCGAGGGTAGCGGCCACCGTTGCCGTCGTTGAGGGGCTCGAGGCTGCCATCGACACGAGCCCTCACTTGCGCAAGGTTGCCATTGACGTCAATGTGAACGTCGGTGGCGCCCGACCTGACGCCGATTTCGATCCAGTGCTCGAACAGGATCAGCGGTGCAGCCTTGTGGCCGCCGCGCACGGCCTTACCGCTGTTGCGCATGATGTCGATGAGCACACTGGGCTCGGCCATGAGCTCTTCGGTGACTCGGTAGCCGCGGCTGATCAGCGTGCCTTTGAGCGCCTTGCTGTGCTGCTGCACCAGCTGCCATTCGACCGCTGGCAGCATCGAGGCGATGATGATCGCGTTGCGCCCGCCGGTATCAATGGCGACCAAACACCGCTGCAACTCAGGTGAAAGCGGATAAGGCGCCTCTGCCCCGTGGGTTAAGAGCGACTGATATTCCGGCAGGTCAGCGTAGCGTTGAATGACACTGTTGATGAGGCCTGAGGCTGTGAGGCCATTCGCATCGCCGTGCTGGCGCCCGGTGTCATGCAGCGTTGCACTCCTCGCGTCATCACCCTTGGCGGGTGCGGCGGGGGCACTTGGCTGCCGCGCGCGAGTCAGAGCGGCACCCTCTTGAAGGAGCTTGGCCTCGCTCTGGCCCATAGACCGCTTCAGAAAGGAAAAGGAGACCATCAGCGAAGGCCTGCCGCCACATTGAAGCTTCGGCTTTGCTGGCCGGAATTCAAGACCACTCGGTCGGCCTTGATGCTTTGGACGACCCAGGGGGTGCCAGGAACTTTGTCGCCAACGAAGAGCAAGAAAGTGTCCCCACCAGTTTGCAGCTCGGCCATGGCGCGTGACGCCAAAACAATCACGCCTGAAATGGCGATCTCGTCCGAAGGGGCGGCCGATCGTGCCGCAGGCATGGCCTCCATGGGCGGTACGGCTGGCATGGGCGCCCTGCCAGGAAGGGCAGAGGTGGCCACAGGCGCGCCCATCAAGGGCCATGGGGCCATGGCTGGTAACACGGCCGTACCTGGTGGGCTTGTGTTTGCTCCCATCGCTTTGGCGATGTTCTTGGCCATTTCAGACTCAAGCACGGCACGCTGAGCCCGGCTGTAGTCTCCAATGCTTTGAGCCTGGGCCACGGAACAACCCCAGGCCAGGAAGGCGCAGACCAGAGCCTGTGGGAGTTGGTATTCAGTTGCTCGATACATAGTAAATCCCTGTCGCTTTGAAACTGAGGCGGCCTCGCATGTCGCCGCCATCACCCAATTCAGCCCTCACGCCTTCCCACTGGATCCATGGAGGCGCCGTTTCCAGAACCTCTTGAATGAACGGCCCTGGCACGCCGCTGATGACGATGTCCCCGCGGAGCACCGCCGAGGGGTGCCGCAATTCGCGTGGAATACCTGGAAGGGTGGGCCAGAGCGCGGCGGGTTTGATCTCGATGGTCAGGCCCGCCGTGCGCCACATCTGCAGCAGGGGCATGACATCTGCCATGGCGTTGTCAAACGAGGGCAGGGGCGTGATGGCTTGAGGTCCGGTGAGCAGGCTCTCGCGCTGGACGGCCCAAGGTACCCGTGTGGTGGCCGCATCGAGCAAGGGAACGGGTGCACCCTGCGGCTTGAAGGGAATGAGAGTTTGCGTGGGCAGGGCATCCCTGATGTCGTCAAAAGTGCCTCCCTGACGAGACCATGTCAGGGCGCATTGCTGTTGGGTGGCGCCACAGTCCACGGCGCGCAACTGCCACCCAGGAATGGTGGCCTCGAGCTCGAACAGCTTGCCCAATGAACCGACCACATCGGCCCGCCGGTTGGCCATGGTGTTGGATTGAGTGCTGAGCGCTGCCAGGTACTTGGGAACCGGGTCGGCAGCGGCCGCCTCGGCCACAAGCCTGCGAGCGTCCTCGGTTTTTTTGGCGTTTTGATAGCCCCACCAGCCCACCATCGACAGTGCTAACAGCGCCATCAGGCTCAAGAGAGGCCAGGGGTTGATGGGTATGGGCTGAACTTTGGAGGCCTTATCGGCGCCGCCGGATAACCATTCAAAATTGACCAGCTTGCAGTTCGGGTATTTGCCTTCATTGAAGGCCCACAAGGGGCGCTCCTCACTGCCGATGGTGTCGCGTGCCGACATTTCATTGACGACGGCATCAATGTGAGGCACCCCGTCGTCGAGCACAATGACGAGATACTTTTGCTCCGTGCGTTCATCATCTGAACTGACGGGCAACACCAGGGCTGCATCGGGGTATTTCTCGCCCACCAAATTGGCAAAGCAAGCCGCTGCCGATACCAGGCTCCTTGGAAGCTTGAGGGCTTCTTCAGAGGGGCGTGCCTTGTAAAGCCCATAGCGCACGAGGCCGAAGGATTCCAGCAATGTGAAATGGCTGGCATCGGTTTGGTTTTTGGCCTCTTGCAGGGCCCGATTGGAATGCGCGCCGCCGGTGGGTGGACGCCAGTCCAGCCCACCGAGCATGGGGCCGGCAGAGGTTTCAGCAACGACACGTTCGATCGACATGACTTGACTCAAAGGATCGTGGGCCGAACGAAGATGATGAAGTCTTCGCGCTGGCGCGAAAGCTTCTTGCTGCCACCCGCCCCCACCGGTGCGTTCTCGCTCAGGGTGCGGGTTTCCTCACTGCTGATGATGCGGCTGAGCCCTGTGATGACAAGCACCTGCCCTGCTTTGAGGGCGATGGTGGACTGGTCGATGATGTTGGTGACTTCGGGGGTTTGAATGGTTTGGCCGGCGCTCACGAAAGAGGGCAACCCGACCAGCGAGCTCAGGCCGATACCGAACTTCAACACCACGGTGTTGTTGTCCATGATGTAGGGCTGAGCCAGATAGCGGTCACCGGTGGTAACGGTCGAGGTTTTCAAGCCAGGCGCGCCCGCGGTGCTGTTCAGGCTGGATGCTGCACCAGGCGTGGTTTCGCTCACATACGCTTGCGAGCCCAGAGATGCCTTGCGAGCCCACTGGCGGTTGAGGGTCAACAGGCTCACTGGCCGGTGTTGAGAGGCATTGCCGTGCTGGTTGAGCAATTTCAAAATGGCCGAGGTGTCAGCAAATCGAACAGCACGGCTGGAAGAAGTTTCCGTTGGGGACAGCACCGAAAATCCGACGTCGCCGCTAGCAGGGCCCGTCAATGTGGAGGGTGAGTTGACCTTCAGGGCAATGGCATCGCTCAGCGACCGAATCACCAGATTCCAGTCCACCCCACGCTCGTTAGATTCCGAGGTTCGCACGGAGTAGATGTCGAACTGAATTTGGGCTTGGCGCAGCATGACCTCGTTTTCTGCCCGCACGAAGTCACGCACCTTGGCCATGGTTTCCTTGGTGGTGGTGACGGCAATACGTCCCGAGCCATCGGAGCGAACGGTACTGGAGCCGGGCACGTCTCGGATGATCTGGTTGATGGCGGCCAGCAAGGTGGCCACGGTGCTGGCCTTGCCTTTTTCTGACACGTCTGCGCTGGCGTTGTTGGCGCTGCTGCCCACGCCTTGGCCCTGCCCCCCGGAGGTGCTGCCCTGGTCGCTCGCATTGAGGCCCATGGTGTAGGAGGTCTCGCCGTCCATGGTGGCGATTTCAAAGAACTCGGTACGGAATCGCTCGATCACGACCACACCATCACGATATTCCCATGACAGGTTGCTCAGGTCGGTGATGTGGTTGAGGTAGCCCTCGAGCGAGCCACTCCAGCGCATGGCCACAGTTTCTACCGAGGCTTCTCGGCCTGTGGGTTGACCCATCGGGGGCAACCCAGGTGCAGAAGCTCCAGAGACACCTGCTGTATATCCCGACCCCATGCCGGGCATCGGTGGTGGTGGCATGCTTGTGGGGGCACTGGCTGAATTTGCCACGAACACATCGGGCTTGATGCGCACCGGTACGCCGGTGGCGGCGGTGATGCGATCGGCGACCATTCGTAAGCTGACCTTGCCACCGGAGCGTGAGTCATTGAAACTCAGATTCACAGGTTCCTGAAAAACCGAGGGCAGCTTGTCACCGGACCCCATGGGCACCGAGACCGAGGCCACCCAAGGCTTGGTGGCGCGGCGAAGCACCACTTGCGAGGCCTGCTCGGCCGCGCGCCGGTCCGCGTCAGCCAAGCCTCCGGCCACCAGAGGGCCGGCGTTTTTAGCGATGCCCGCACCGTTGACGGCAGAGGCAACTGTTGCTGCAGCCGCCTTGTTGTCATCGGCCACGCGGCCTGCGATTTGCGGTGAGGTGCAACCGGTGAGGGCCATCAAGGCAGCCATAGGAAGCCGGGCGACATAGGTCTTCAAGGAAGCATTCATTCCGTGTATTTCTCGTGTTGTTGGCGGCACATCGGGCCGCGCATTGACGCTTTTACTCAGACGCAGCAGCGCTGCACTCGCGAGCCTGCTCACCTTGACGAGTGATGCGGACCAGCGGTGGAGTGTTGGCGTAGATACAGGCCTCAAGCGGGTAATCAGACAGGCGAATACCCGCGGAGGACAACACGGTTTGAAGAGCCGACTCGAATGAGCCGCTATACACGTCAGGTGCCCCGATCAGAAAATTTCGGGAGGCATCCCATTTAAGTTTGTAGCCCGCCGCTGAAGCCCAGCGCTCCAGCGTGCGATAGAGGGTGATGTCGGATGTTTTGACATCCCATTGGCTGGCAACCGCAGGGGGCGTTTGCGCGATGGATTCCGGTGCTGATGCTGCGGCGACCGATACGATGTGCGGAGGTGTGGGGACCTCGGCGAAGTGCACATAAGGTGCCACGGGTAGCGTGGGCAGGGAAGACCGAGATGGTCCCTGGGGGGAGGCTTGCGCGAGGGCCGAACCGGCCCCCAAAAACATCGAAATGGCCGTGATCAGGGGCAGCGCGGCCGAGCCAGCGCCCGCGGATGAACTTCTGTACAACATGACTATCTATCCTCTTCAAAACTTCTGGGAGGTGTTTAAAGCGCAGTTCCTTCAGGAACTGTTGGTAATGCGGATCAGTTTGTCGGTTTGACGAGCGCTCAAGGGGTAGCCTGCTTTTCGCAGACCCGACATCACTTGGTCTAGAGCGTCGGTGAATCCTGTGGCGTCGAGCGTTAAGTCGCCCCTGACGGGGACCTGGATGGACGTGGCCCATTCAAGCCGGTAACCATGAATACGCGCCCAGCGCATCAAGGTGACAGCGAGGTGGCCATCGGACAGCAGGATGTCGAAGTAAGTGGGCAGAGCCCGGCCCTCGGGAGCGGCGCGGGCGGCCGACCGGGACCGTACGGTGGTCAGTGCCGGTACCGTCCACTGAACAGACGTTGCTTGTTGGGGCGTATGGCTTACCACCGAGACCAGGCGATCTTTCGAGATGCCTGATGTTTGGAGTGCTTCAGATACCGCTTGGGCTCGGGACATGGCCAGCTTGAGACCTGCCTCGGCCTCTCCGGCCACCGTGACGATGGCTTGATTGCCGATTTCCTCAGCCAGTGATTGCAGCGCCTGGCGAGCACCTTTAGGGAGTGCCGAACTGCCTGGTTCGAAGAACACCCAACGTTGCTGCACAGAGGAATCGGTGGGGGTGGGCTCCGCCGCCCTCAAGACAAGAGGGGCGCAGGCGACATACACAAGTATGCAGGCGGCCAAACTACGGCGAAGATTGGAGGTCCACATCAAAACTATCCTGAGTTGCGGGGTGTGCTCACTGGGCAGGCTCGGAGAGGGCAGCCATCAGCGTCTTTGGAAAACCTGAATTTTGTCTGAACAGCGAAACTTCCACCTGCCCAAACGGGTTCTTTGAAGGCGAAAAGAAAGGCTGGATCGATCAGGTGACTCTCGATGCTACATCAAGCTTATTACCCAAAGCGTCAATCTTTCGCCGAACCCCCTCAATGCAGGGGTGTTGGTTTGGTGCGGCGCAGCAGAGCATCAGCTTAAGAAGCCACAGTGGGCTGCGTGGCCCTTGACTTCAGCCATAGAGGGCTCGTGGCCCAGCCAGGGGCGGGCTGTGTCTCGAGAAGGGCTTCTGTAAAAATGGTGCTCGAAGAAACGCAACGGTGGACGCCCGGGATCGGTGACCCGACAATGATGGGATGGGTCACCGTAGCGGCCTGCGTTTTTGCGGTGTTCATGTTCGTGCGTGGTGCGAGCTTGGTGTTCATTATTGTTCGCGTGACTTCTTTTCACCATGTCGACCTGATGCTTCACATGGAAATCGGGGGCTGGCGGCTCCATTGGATTCTCGAACTCGGGGGCATTGCGTGCATTGCCCTGACGGTGCTTGCGCGCACTCAGCAGCTTGGCATCTTTAACTTAAGGATTTAGACACATGGCACGCAAGGAACATGTCAGCGAGACACCTGCGAC
>CANHBY010000049.1 GCA_947458895.1 Burkholderiales bacterium
TCATCCACTGGCTCACCTTGCGCACCAGCGCAGGCGACCTGTTCGAGATTGACACGGCCTTGCGCCCCAATGGCAGCTCAGGTCTGCTGGTGAGCACACTCGACAGCTTCGAGCGCTACCAAACTGGCCGAGGCAGTAACACCGCCTGGACCTGGGAACACCAGGCCTTGAGCCGCGCACGCACCTGCGTAGGCCCAGCCGACATGGCGGCCCGTTTCGAGGCCGTGCGCCGTGCGGTGTTGAGCGCCCCCCGAGACCACCAGTCCTTGCGCCTGGAAATCGAATCCATGCGAGACAAAGTCCGCAGCGCTCACTCGGTGCCCGAGGGTATGTTCGATGTCAAACACAGCTCAGGCGGCATGATGGACGTGGAGTTCGCCACTCAATATCTCGTGCTGGCCCACAGCGGCCAGCACCCCGAGCTGCTGGACAACGTGGGCAACATCGCCCTGTTGCAGCGGGCTGAGCTCGCGGGCCTGCTGCCACAAGGCATGGGTCAAGCCGCCGCAGACGCCTACCGTGACTTGCGCCGCGTTCAGCACCGAGCCCGCCTTGATGAAAAGCCCACCCAGGTGGACAGCATCAAACTGGCACCACAGCGTCATGCTGTTCAGGCCCTTTGGCTGGCAGTCTTCGCTGATGACCCCCTGGCGCCGCAGGATGCCGACTGAAGGCTCTTTACAGCGCCAGCGCAGGGGTCAGATGATTAATGACACGCCCTTAACCTTCCACCGCAACCTTTTTCCAGCGCCATGCCGCTCGCAGACTTTTCCAAGCTTGCTGGCCTTGCGGCGTATTGTCGCCAACCGCTGAGGCGCTGCGAATCACAACCCACAGGCTGCTGAGCATCAGACCTGCCAAGGTGCCTGCCATGACGATCAGGGCGCGAGAGGGTTTGGATTTGGCGTCAGGGGGCACGGCAATATCGATCTGCTGCAGCACCGGCCCATCCTTGGCCTCATCCAGTTTGGCCATTTCAAACTGCCGAACAATTCCTCCAAGCAAGGCTTCCTGTAGCTTGAATTCGCGCTGTGCACGCACAAAATCGAGGGCTGTCTCGGGGATTTTCCCCACCGGCATACGGGTGATCGAGAAACCGCCATTCGGGGCCGACGCGGTGTCTGCGTTGCTTTCAATGCGAGCCAGCTCGCTTCTCAATGCAAGCATCTCCGACGACAGGCGAACCACCTCCGGGTTTTGCTCCGTGGCGCTGGTTCGCAGAACCTTCATCTGTACTTCGCGCGCGGCAATTTGGGTACGCAGCGCAGCGGCTCCAGAAATGAGCGCCTCGGCCTGCTTGTCGAGCACGATCACGCCCGAGGACTCCTGCAGCTTTCTGAAATTCTGTTCGGCCTCGATCAGGCGCTCTTTGGTTTCTCGCAGCTGCTCCTCGAAGAACACCCTTCGCTGCTTGGCTTCGCCCACAGCCAACCGGCTCAACAATTCAGTCAGGGCTTTGAAATGAGCATTGGCGAACTTGGCCGCAAACTCAGGTTCTTTGTCGTCTACCTCGACCGTGATCACGCCGCTTTTCTTATCCGAAGACACCCGCACATAAGCTGTGATGGTTTTGCGCAGGCGGGTAAAGCCTTTGACCCCGTAGCGATCTTGCAGCTGGAATTGGTCATCCAGCACTTTGATCACGCTGTCGCTCTTAAGCAAAGCCACATAAAGCTCATCAGGCGTTTTGGCGCCCGCACTGCCAGCCAGCCCGCCGAGCTGGCTCAGAGCTGCCAAGGCCGCCGCGGAGCCGCCTTGTTGCTGGGACCCTGGCGGTAGCATTGTGCTGGATGCCGTGAACTGCGGTGGCAGCAGCAAAGCCACGGCCAAGGCCAACAACAAAGCGGCCCCGGTGGTGATGGCGATCAGCCGTTTACCCTGGCCGAGCCATGTGAGTATTTCGAGCAGGCCGGGCCCGGAGTCCTCGTCTTCCAACTCGGGTCGGGAGATATCTTGGGGGGTCAAAGTAGACATGAGTCCAATGCGATCAGTTCTTGAAGGTTTGGATGGCCGCAGCACCCAAGCCGAATTGGTAGAAGATTTGCGACCAATCTTTCAGGTTGCGCACCAGCGCCCGGCCCCATGATTCATAGTCCAGTTGGTTGGGCACCACCACCGCATCTCCAGGGTAAAGCTTTTGGCTCTCAATGCCGCCCATGCCCAAGAATCGAGATTGATCATGGGCATGCTTTACCGTGCCATCGGCGCGCAGAATGAACATGTTGCTGCGGTCAGAGGTTTCCTCCAGCCCGGCCAGCTTCACATAGTCGTCCACGGTGCGGCCTGGTTTCCACAGGTAGGCATTGCTGTTGGACACAGCGCCCGCAACGGTCACAAAGCCAGGCCTGGAGGGCACGACCACGCGGTCGGAATTTTCCAGTGGCAAATCAGGCAGATCATCGATGCGTTGGGTGTCGGGGAGCAGCTCCAGCGCGATGCGGCCGTTGGGCTCTACTTTGGCCAAGCTGGCCAGCTGCACGCGCCGGGCCCTTTCATTGGCCGACATGGTCGCGGTGTTGGCCCCATCTGCTGTGCGGCTCGCCTCTTGAGCGGTCTGGGCTGCGCCCAGCGCCTCCAGGCGAGTCAAGGCTGCTTGAAGATTTTCACGCTGACGTTGACGGGTCTCTTCGCGAGACAACTCCAGCCCGTACACATAAGCCTGCGGAGTGAAGCCCCCTGCGCGGTTGAGCAAGCCCCGCAGCGTCTCGCCAGGGTTGAGTTGGTACACACCCGGCGACATCACTTCGCCCTCCACCGAGACCAGCCTGGTTTGGCGTGCCATCGGGCCACGGATATCCTTCTTGCTGTAAATTGTGACCACATCGCCTGGCTGCAGGGTCAGGTTTTGCGTGGGGTCGCCCTGCAGCAGCGCCTTGCCCAGGTGGAACGGAATCACCTGGGGGCTCAAATCCTTCAGGTCCAAACGCTCAACAGTGGCGTAATCCCAATTAACTTCTTCAAGCCGTGGTGTAGGTTGGGTGGGTTTCACGATCATTTGCTTCGTCGTCTCATCGGGCTCTTTGATCACCTGAGTCAGCAAATTGGTGCGACGATAAAAATCGAACGACACCAAAGTTTGTGTGTCCGGAATCAAGTCGAGCACACGCATGCCGGGCCGGTAGGCGTGCCGCAAGGGCTCGGCCACATAACCTCGCAAAGTCACTGCGTTGGCAAACGCCGGTGAAATGGGCAACACTTGAAGTACATCGCCGTTACGCAGCGCTTTGGCCAGCCCCTCACCTTCGAGACGAATGGTTTCAACCGAGCGCGCCTGGCGCGGTTGGCGAGGATCAATTCGTTCCAATTGCGCGCTGTGCGGGTTCGCCAGCACCGACAAATTGCCGGCATACCGCAAGAGGGTTTCGACCGGCTCCTGAGCCTGCTGAAGCTCAAAAATTGCCGGCGTATCCACCGCGCCATAAAGCGCCACTTGAGGCCCGGTGGGTTGAAAAACGACCACATCACCATTGGCGAGTTGCAGATCTTTCGAGGTGTCCCCCGACACCAAGAAGCTGTACATGTCGAGCTCAGACACCACCTGGCCACTGCGGCGCAGGCTGATTTTCCTCATCGACCCATTGGCGCCAGGGCCGCCTGCCGCCACCACAGCCGACATCAAAGTCGATTGGCTGGGCAAGCGATAAACCCCTGACTTATAAGCCGGCCCCACCACAAACACACTCAGCCCACGCAACTGCCCCAGCGCCACACTCAACTGAAAATTGGTGAAGAATCGCCCGATCTGCGCGCGCAGATGCTTTTCAAGACCAGAGGCCTTGGTGCCACTCACCGTGAAGGTGCCGACTTTGGGTAGGGTGATTTGCCCGTTGCGGTCGATGGTGGCTCGGTAGTCCACATCAATGGCGCCCCAAGCCCTGATCAGCAATTCATCACCAGGGCCCACCATGTAGTCGGATGAGACGGGCACGTTGTCCAGCCCGCCCGCGCCCCGCCCGGAGGCGAAGAAAGAGGCGCCGAAAACAGGTACCTTACGGCCTGTGGATGCCGCCACAAATTTCTGGAATTCACTGGGCAGCGGAGCTGCGCTGTCCTGGCGAGCGTCGGGCGCAGATGGCGGCTCGGTTGAGCCAGGCTTTGACAGGTTACTGCCGTTCATGATTTGAGTATTTGTTCCCAACCGAGGCGCCAGGGGAAGTGTGTCTCCACCAGGTTGTGTGTCCTGCCCGTCCAGCTGAGGGCCGCCCAACTGTGAGCCACCTCTGGTGGGTCCGTTGCCGGGGGTTGTGAAATACCCGCCAGATGAGGCCTCTGCAGCATTCGGAGCATTGACTTGAGCCCAGCTTGTCGCGCTGAGGGCACTCAAACACCACAGAGCCGATGCGCCCCAGCGGCGCAGCGTTTGATGAGGAGAAGTCAGGTTCATGGATTTGACTGAAACTTGGAAAGAAGCCAACGGGGCGATGAAAAGGTGATTCAGCGATTTGAATGTCGGTGGGTTGCGTCTTGCACCCAGGGTACGACCCAACAAGAACACTCCGGTGCCGTGACCCCTTCGGGCAGATGCCGCAAAACTCCAGAGTGTACGCAGAGGAAGCGTCAAATCAACCAGGCTTCAATTTGGATGAGTGGCTATCAAATTTGTCTGACCCCGCCAGCCACCCAAAAATTCACGCCCCAAGGGGTTGGGGCCTGGTTGTTCCGGGCCCCAGCATGACATAGACTGGAAACCCTAAAACCCGATTGGGCAGCGCTGCGGCGCGCTGGCGGCGTTACTCCGCCTTGCGGGCACGAGCCCGCCGCGTTGTCGCGCCTTGCCAGCACACCGCACTGCTGCCCACTCGGGCGCGTCCAACTACGGTTTTTAGGTTCAACGAACCTGGCACACCTTCAGCATGTTAGTACCCCCCGGGTAACCCATGGGTTCACCGCAGGTGATGGCATAGGTGTCACCCGGCCTGAGCACTCCGCGCTCTACCAACATGGCCTCGGCATGGGCCAGCGCTTGTTCACGGTCATGAAAGGCAGGCATTAGCACGGGCCTCACATTGCGGTAGAGGGCCATTTTGCGCTGCGCGCCGGTTTGCGAAGTCATGGCAAAAATCGGCACGTGGATTTTGTAACGGCTCATCCAGAGCGCTGTAGAGCCCGACTCGGTCAGGGCCACGATCGCCTTGCAGCCCAAGTGATAAGCCGTGAACAGGGCGCCCATGGCGATCGATTGATCAATGCGACCAAAGGTCTTGTTGCTGAAATCGGCGTCGAGTGAGACCTGCTCTGCACGCTCGGCTTCAACACAGACGCTGGCCATCATTTCCACCGTTTCAACGGGGTACTTGCCCGCGGCTGTTTCAGCGCTGAGCATGACGGCATCGGTGCCATCAAGCACGGCATTGGCCACGTCGCTCACCTCGGCGCGGGTGGGCACGGGGTTGAGGATCATGGACTCCATCATCTGGGTGGCCGTGATCACGATGCGGTCCATTTCGCGGGCCATTTTGATCATGCGCTTTTGCAGTGCCGGCACCGCCGCATTGCCAACCTCAACGGCCAAGTCACCACGCGCCACCATGATGCCGTCACTGGCCTTGATGATGCTCTCCAGCACCGGGATGGCTTCACTGCGTTCGATTTTGGCAATCAAGGCCGGCTTGTGGCGCCAGGGCTCACCGGCCACATTGGCCAACTGACGGGCCATTTCCATGTCGGTGGCATTTTTGGGGAAGCTCACGGCGAGGTACTCACATTGGAAGCTCATCGCTGTTTTGATGTCTTCCATGTCTTTGGCGGTGAGCGCCGGCGCGGTCAAGCCGCCACCAGCCTTGTTGATGCCCTTGTTGTTGGACAACTCACCCCCAATGACCACCGTGGTGTGGACCTCATCACCCTTGACGGCATCAACTGTGAGCTTGAGCAAGCCATCGTTGAGCAGGAGGGTGTCGCCAGGGCGCACATCACGGGGGAGCTCTTTGTAGTCAAGCCCCACACGGTCGTTGTTGCCCAGCGTGGCCTGCGCATCGAGCACAAATTTTTGCCCGGCCACGAGGATTGTTTTGCCCTCCTCGAACTTGCCCACACGAATTTTGGGCCCCTGCAGGTCAGCCATGATGGCCACCTCTTTGCCCACCTCCTGTGCCACTTGGCGCACCAACCGAGCGCGGTCAATGTGGTCTTGCGCCTTGCCGTGGGAGAAGTTCAAGCGCACGACATCCACCCCGCCACGAAGCATGGCCGCCAGGACCTCGGGTGAGCTGGAAGCAGGGCCCAAAGTGGCAACGATTTTGGTAGCACGCGGCATGGACGAAGTTCCGAAGGTTGTGAGGTTCAATGAGGGCTGATCACTCAGCCGCGCGTTTTTGCAAAACTTCAAAGGCCGGCAAGGTTTTGCCCTCAAGCACTTCGAGGAACGCACCGCCACCTGTCGAGATGTAGCCAATGTCTTTCTCGATGCCGTACTTGGCGATCGCGGCCAGGGTGTCCCCCCCACCGGCGATGCTGAAGGCCGGCGAGTGTGCAATGGCTGCCGCCAGGGTACGGGTACCACCCGCGAACTGGTCGTACTCGAACACCCCCATGGGGCCATTCCATACCACCGTGCCTGCACGGGCAATGATCGAGGCCAACTCAGCCGCTGTTTGAGGGCCAATATCGAGAATCAAGTCATCAGGCTGCACGCTCTGCGCCGACACTTTGTTGGCGCGGGCGATGGCCGAAAATTCATTGGCCACCACCACATCGGTTGGAATGGGCACGGCAGCGCCACGGGCGGCCATCATCTCCATGATGGCCTGGGCTTCTCCGACCAAATCGGGCTCAGCCAAAGACTTGCCAATGGGAAGGCCCTTGGCCAGCATGAAGGTGTTGGCAATGCCACCGCCCACGATCAATTGGTCCACATTGGCAGCCAGCGCTTTCAGAATGGTGAGCTTGGAGCTCACTTTGGAGCCGGCCACGATGGCCACGAGCGGCCGTGCGGGGTTGGTCAAGGCTTTGCTGATGGCGTCGATCTCTGCGGCCAGCAAAGGCCCTGCGCAGGCCACCTTCGCGAATTGGGCAATGCCATAAGTGGAGGCCTCCGCTCGGTGCGCAGTACCGAAGGCATCGTGCACAAAAATGTCGCACAGTGCGGCCATTTTGCGAGCCAGGGCTTCGTCGTTCTTTTTCTCGCCCTTGTTGAGGCGGCAATTTTCAAGCAGCACGATCTGCCCGGGCTGCACCTGAACGCCATCAACCCACTTGGCCAGCAGGGGCACCGGGCGACCGAGTAACTCCGACAAGCGCTGCGCCACCGGCGCCAACGAGTCTTCAGGCTTGAATTCGCCTTCAGTGGGGCGGCCCAGGTGTGAGGTCACCATGACCGCAGCGCCCGCCTTCAGGGCCAGTTCAATGCAGGGGATCGACGCTCGAATGCGGGTGTCTTCAGTGATGCGGCCAGCATCGTCTTGGGGAACATTGAGGTCGGCACGAATGAACACACGCTGGCCAGCCACCTTGCCCTGGGCCACGAGGTCTTGAAAACGAAGAACTTTCATAGAGAAGCGAGTCCGAAAGAAAACAATTCAGCGGGAGGATCCCGCCGCCATAACCCTCTATTTGACACGATGACACGGAGCGCCGGAACAGACTCGTTCAACCCCAGAGCCATTTGGCCAGACCAAACACCGCCATGCCCGAGACGATGGTGCCCATCAGGCCGCGGCGCCAGAAAAAATAGGCCATGGCAGCAGCGGCGGCCCACAGGCGGGGGTCTCGCCAAGTCA
>CANHBY010000050.1 GCA_947458895.1 Burkholderiales bacterium
GACCCTGCTACGCCTGCAAGCCCGAGGGGTTGCGCCTTACGAGGGCCAAATTCTTTTCAAAGGCCGCGATCTGCGTGGCTTCAGCGCGGCCGAGTTGCTGGCCTGGCGGCGGCAGGTGCAGGTAGTTTTTCAAAACCCCCTCGCCAGCCTCAACCCCCGACTGACCATTCGCCAGACCTTGTTGGAGCCGATGCGCATCCATGGCATGGGTGCCACGGCGGCCGAGCAGCTAGACCGCGCCTCCCAGCTGCTTCGCAAGGTGGGCCTCGATGACGCCGCCTTGCCCAAATATCCTCACGAATTTTCCGGAGGACAACGCCAACGTATCGCGATTGCCCGTTGCCTCACCCTACAGCCTGAGGTGTTGGTGCTTGACGAGGCCGTCAGTGCGCTCGATATCTCGGTTCAAGCCCAGGTGCTCAACTTGCTCAAGGACCTGCAAGCCGAGTTCGGACTGGCTTACCTCTTCATCAGCCATGACCTCTCAGTGGTCCGTTTCATGGCCGATGAGGTGCTGATCATGCAAGGTGGTCGGGTGGTGGAGCAGGGGCCCACCGCGCGCATCTGGCAAGCTCCGCAACATGCCTACAGCCAACAGCTGCTGGCCGCGGTGGCAACAGGCGCGGGTTGATCCCTGACGACATTCGCCTGTCTCAGAGGGCCGTTCTTGGCTGCATCAAGACTCTGTGTGGCCACCGGCCTTGCGTCGCCGAAGCGACCACACCTCCGCCGCCATCACCAATGCCGTGACCCCAAACGAGCCCCACACATACAACCCGTATCCCCCCATCGCCCAGAACTCGGCGGCGCTTGACCAGACAATGTTCATTGCAAAGCCTCCTGAGCCCAAGCGGCATGACTCTCCCGTTGCAGGATGTGCCCACGCACACGGGCCAAAACCACCGCGATACAGTACATCCAAAAAGCCAGCGACATCAGCAGCATGCCGGTCAGCATCGGTGTAGCTATGGTGGGTGCTTTGGTGAAAGTGATGGAAGCGCCCTGGTGGAGCGTGTTCCACCATTTGACCGAGAAGTAAATGATCGGCACATTCACCACGCCCACCAACGCCAGCACGGCGCTCGCACGGTCGGCTCGTCGCACGTCATCGATCGCAGAGTGCAGCGATAAATACCCAATATAGAGAAACAGAAGAATCAGCTCCGAGGTCAGGCGTGCATCCCACACCCACCACGTACCCCATGTGGGCTTGCCCCACAGCGCGCCAGTCCAGAGTGAGATAAGGGCCATGAGTGCTCCGGTTGGCGCCAGCGCCAAGGCCATCATGTAAGCCAGCCTGGCATTGAACACCAGGCCCACGCCTGCCCAAAGAGCCATCGCCAGGTAAATGATCATCGACATCCACGAGGCTGGCACGTGGATGTAAATGATTCGGTAGGAGTCACCCTGCTGCGCGTCGGTGGGTGCGAGCAGCAGGCCCAGCACCAGGCCTGCCACAGCCAGCACCACAGCCAGCACAGAAAAAACCGGAACCGCTCGTCCCGCCAAGGCGTAGAAGCGTTGAGGCGCTGCGTATTTAAACCAATTCATACCAAGAGATCCATCGAGACGACAAAAGATAAAACCAAGTACCACATTGTGGCGCTCCCCCATTGCGACAGGCGCCCAAACCCACGCTTCAGTCGAGTGAAATACGCAATGCCGCGGCCGCCGCCAGGGGCGCCAACACCAAGGCCAGCAGAAGCATCGCGCCCAACAATGAAAAATGACCACTGACTGACATTCCGGCGGCACTGTCTTGAACGGCTGAGGCGCCAAAAATCAGCACCGGCATGACCAGGGGCAGCACCAACAGCGACACCAGCACTCCCGCTCCTCGAACACCGACCGTGAGTGCGGCACCAATGGCGCCAACCAAGCTCAGCAGGGGGGTGCCGACCAACAACGACAGACACAGCACGCCTGAGGCAGCGACTGAAAGGCCAAACTGCACGGCGATCACTGGGGCAGCCACCACCAGCAGCAAGCCAGAAGAGAGCCAGTGCGCCAGCGCCTTGCTCAATACCAACACGGGCAGGGGTGTCGGGCTCAGCACCATCTGCTCCAACGTGCCGTCCAAGTAGTCATCTGTGAACAGGCGGTTGAGCGACAACATCGACGACAGCAAGGCCGCCACCCACGCAACACCTGGCCCCATCGTTCGCAGCATGTCGGGTTCGGGCCCAACGCCCAGTGGAAACAAGCTCGCCACCATGCCAAAAAAAACCAGGCAAGCGAGCGTGTCGGCGCGCCGGCGCAAGGCCAGTTTCAGATCGCGCTGTATCAGGCCCCATCCGGCGGCGATCCATGACACATCGGGGGAGGAGGGCAGGTGGTGGCTCACAGCACGATGCTCACTTCGGGAGGTGGGGAGGTCCATGTCAAGGCTTGATGACTGGTCAACACCACAATCCCTCCCTGCTGGATATGTTGCGCCAGCAGGCCGAGCAACCAAGTGGTGGCATGGTGATCCAGCGCATTCAAGGGCTCATCAAGAATCCATAAGGGCGCATGAGCGCTGAGCGCTAAACGCGCCAACGCCACCCTCTTTCGTTGCCCTTGAGACAGAGCCCTCACCGGCACCCCCGTACGGCTCAATAAACCTGTTTGGGCCAATGCCGCGCGCGCCTGCTGTGTCGAGATATTGCCTCCCCCACAGAGCATCACGGCCGACTGGAGGTTTTCAACGGCGCTCAAGTCGTCTTTCAGTGCAGGCGCATGGCCGAGGTAGACCAACTGCTGATGAAACTCTTCTTTGTGCTCGGCCAGTTTGCGCCCGTTCCACAGAACCTGCCCACTCGCTGGAGCAGACAGGCCGCACAAAGTGCGCAGCAGACTGGTCTTGCCGGCCCCGTTACTCCCCTGAACCCGAACAAGGGTACCGCCCAAGGCTTTGATTGAAAGCCCCTTGAACAAAGAGCAACTGCCTCGCGCGCACTCCAGTTGGTCTAGCTCTAATGTGCTGACTGGCGATTCAGTGGATGCAGATGGCACGTTGGGCGTCCAAGTCAAAGACCTTGCAAGGCTTCACGAACCCGTTGGCCGGTGAGAAGCTCCGGCAGCAACACGGGCTCCTTGCCTGAGCGCAGAAGCACATAAACCGGCACCCCATTGCGCCCCAACCGAGCCAGCGCCGCCGTGATTTGTGGGTTGCGATCCGTCCAGTCAGCGCGCATCAAAACCACCTTGGCCTGCGCAAAATCTTTCGTTGTCTCGGCAGATTCCAGAACCAGGCGCTTGTTGACTTGGCAGGTGACACACCATGCTGCCGTGAAATCAATGAAAACGGTGTCACCTTGCGCCAAATGGTCTGCCACGGCGGCCTCGTCGAAGGCTTGCCATTGATTGATGATCGGTGCTTCCTCTTTGTCATTCGAGGCCTCAACGATCGCCAACCCCATAGGCCAGCTCCAACTCACCACGCCAGCGAAGAGGGCAGCCAGCAGCAATTTCCGAAGCCAATGCCCCGTGCCCCAACCTGATGGAGCCGCCATCATCCAGACCACCCACGCCACACCCACCAACGCCAGCAGTGCTTTGGCCGTGGCATCCATCCCGGTTTGTTGGCCCAGCACCCAGAGCAGCCACACCACCGTCACAAACATGGGAAAAGCCAAAGCCTGTTTCAAGCGAACCATCCACAGGCCCGGCCGGGGCAGGCGCTGCCGCCAGCCGGGCAGCAAGGTCAGCACCACATAGGGCAGCGCCATGCCAACGCCCAGCGCCCCGAAAACGCCCAAGCTCACAAACCATTTTTGCGTCAGTGCAAAGCCCAGCGCGGCGCCCATGAACGGCGCAGTGCAAGGGCTGGCGGCCGCCACGGCCAGTACCCCACAAGCAAAGGCATCGACAGCAGGCCGCTCGTCGCGCCATTCCACTAAAAAACGAGGGGCCAGACTGCCCAGCTCGAACGCTCCCAGCAGGTTCAGTCCCAACATGAAAAACAAAACGGCCAGCCCGAACACCATCCCAGGTTCCTGCAACTGAAAGCCCCAGCCCACAGCACTCCCTGCATGTCGCAGAGCTAACAACCCAGCAGCCAAGGCCAAGAAACTCAGGATCACACCCGCCCCGTAAGCCGCCGCATGCGTCGTCAGAGCGTGGTTCTCGGGGTGCCGAGCCAAACCCAGCAGCTTGATCGACAACACCGGAAACACGCAGGGCATCAGGTTCAACGCCATGCCACCCACCAAAGCCAGTCCCAGTGCCGCCCACAGACTCAAGGTTGCCAGGTTCCTGGGCGCACTAAGCTCCCCTGTCGTCCCCCACTGCACATCCGGCAAATGATCCGCCTCGGCTAAGGCCGGTAGCTGGGAAACTGCCGTCACCTTGGCCACGAACTCAACAGATGCCGATGGGGTACCCCAGACGGAGAGATCGCTCACCGGTTGTTGGCGCGACACCAAGATCCCGCGCAACTCACCAGGCACAGTCGCCTGCTCTACAAGGCCCAACTTGACGGCGTAACCCTGAGGTGTTCGATAGACCTCATGCCGAGCAGGGTCCAGCAGCTGCTCGGCATAGGGGAACACTTGGATTGCAGGCAATTTGTCACCAGAGGGAGGAGAGCCTGCCTTATTGATCAGCAAGACCGCATCCCGCTCCGCATGCTTGAGTTCGACCGTCCACCCCTGCAGGGGGGCTGGCTGTGCCGCCAAGTTGCTCGCAAAAGCAGGGCTCGCAGCGGTGGACCCAGGGGTGGTGTCCAGGCCGACCACGGGCAGGCTCAACTCAAGATCAGCTGACTCCGGAATGCAAACGTCCTTGCACACCAGCCAACTGGCCCGCGCACGCAAGGTCAGCGAGTCCCCAGGTTTGGCCGTCGCTGGCGGCATGAAGGTCAAGGGCAGCAGCAGCTCGCCCTCGTAGCCAAAGCTCACCAGAGGGCCCACAGGAATACGCAGAGGCACAGGCCAATCGAAGGCACTGACTTGGCTGCCCATGGGCAACTGCCACGACAGACTTGTAGCTAGGCCCGAGTCACCAGGGTTGCGCCAATAGGTGTGCCAACCCGGCTGATGAGCCACGCTCAGGCCGATTTGCAGGGGCTGGCCGGCCTGCACCGCACTGCGCTCTGCCACCAACTCAGCCACGACATGGTCCGTTCGTTGGGGGGCTGCGGTGCCGCAAACAGCCCACGCGAGCCCACTCACAATTAAGAGCACCCGCACAATGAACCGTCTCATGACACCTGCTCCTCAGTGGTTGAGCCTCAGACGACCAGAGCTTACTTCTCCACGAACGCCCGCTCAATCACGTAGTGCCCCCGACGGCTCATATTGCCCTCGGACATGCCCATCGAGTCCAGCAAGGCTCGCGTGTCTTTCAGCATCTCGGGGCTTCCGCACAGCATGAAGCGGTCATTGTCTGCGCTCAAGCGTGGCAAGCCCAGATCGTCACAAAGGCGACCGCTTTCCAGCAAAGTCGGAATGCGGCCTTGGTTACGGAAAGGCTCGCGCGTGACCGTGGGGTAGTACAACAACTGTTTAGACACCTGCTCGCCGAAAAATTCGTTCTGCGGCAGGCCCTCCATGATGAGCTTGTCGTAAGCCAGCTCATTGACCTGCCGGCAGCCATGCACCAACACCACCCGCTCAAATTGTTCATACACATCCGGGTCGCGAATGATGCTCATGAACGGCGCCAGCCCGGTACCCGTCGATAACAAATACAAGGTGCCACCAGGAATCAGGTTTTGCAGCAGCAGCGTTCCGGAGGCCTTGCGCCCGACCAAAATATGGTTGCCGGGCTGAATGTGTTGAAGCCTGGAGGTCAGCGGGCCGTCCTGCACCTTGATGCTGAGGAACTCCAGCGTCTCCTCATAATGAGGGCTGACCATGCTGTACGCTCTCATCAGGGGCTTGCCATCCACCGTCAGGCCGATCATTGCAAACTGCCCACTTTGGTAGCGAAAGCTCGCTTCGCGCTCGGTTGTGAAAGAAAAAAGCCGATCGGTCCAGTGATGAACGGTCAGCACTTTGGCTTCAAAGAAATTGCTCATGATGAAAAAATGAAACGCTAAATATATGTGTCCGCAGATCTAACGCGGGAAAGACCGCAAGCATAGCGTTAACCCACGTGGTTCGCGCAAGCCAGGCTGAGCAACCCCAGCCTTGTCCTCTATATATAGATACTACCCAGGGGCAGTTTTCATCTGCCACGCGATGTCATGTGCACCTGTCGCCTGTTTTCACTTCATTCCTGGCAGCGCTCGCTCGCTTTGGTCACCCTCATCTTCTGGGCCCCCTATTCCATAGGCCAGGACCTCCGTGTCTCCGCAGCCATCAGCCTCCAGCCCTTGCTCCAAGCCATTGCCCAGCGCTTCGAGAAGCAGCACCCCGAAGCGCGCATCCTTTTCAACTTTGCGGCCTCGGGCATTCTTTTGCGCCAAATTGCCAATGGCGCTCCTGCCGATGTGTTGATCACCGCAGACGAAGAAACCATGGCGTTGGCTCAGGATCAAGGTTTGATCCTCGCTTCGTCACGGGCTCATCTGGCCTCCAACCGTCTCGCCCTGGTCGCTCCCTCCTCCGCCGAGCCAACGATGAAGGGCCTTCGTGACCTCTCTACGGCTGGGGTTCGGCGTATTGCCATTGGCAACCCCCACACCGTGCCCGCGGGCCGATATGCCCAACACGCACTCGAGCGCGCTGCCCTTTGGGAGTCCCTGCGCCAGAAGATGGTCTGGTGTGAATCCTCGCGCCAAGTGCTGACCTACGTCGTGCGCGGCGAAGTGGATGCCGGCTTCGTGTACGCCAGTGACGTAGACCCCAGTGACCCTCGGCTTCAACTCATCGGTCTCCTGGACACCCCCATTCCCATCCATTACCCGATGGCCCGCGCTACACAGGCTCGCCAACCCCGCCTGGCGGACGCCTTCTTATCAGTGCTGCGCGACTCCCAGACGCGGGCTGAGCTGGCGCGCTACGGTTTCGGTGCGCCCTGATGGACCCCACCCCGATTCATTGGGCACCCCTGTGGTTGAGCCTCAAGGTTGCAGGGTGGTCCACCATCATCTGCGCATTCGTCGGCACGGCACTGGGCTTGTTCCAGGCGCGCGCCCGCTATCCGGGCCGCGAATTCGTCGATGCCCTGCTGATGCTGCCCATGGTTTTGCCACCGACCGTGCTCGGCTACTATCTTCTGGTGCTGCTGGGGAGCCGATCGACTCTTGGCCATTGGCTGGATGATCAATGGGGCGTTCAGCTGATCTTTACCTGGCAGGGCGCCGTGGTGGCGGCCGCTTTGGTGGCCTTGCCCCTTGTATACAAAGCCGCTCGCCTCGGTTTCGAGGCTGTTCCAACTGACCTTGAAAACGCCGGTCGCGCCCTGGGTCTCACCCCATCCGCAGTCTTTGCCCGAATAACCCTCCCCCTGGCAGGGAAAAGCATTTCCTCCGGATGTCTACTGGCCTTCGCCCGAGCCATGGGCGAATTCGGAGCCACCCTGATGGTGGCCGGCAATATCCCCTCTCAAACCCAGACCTTGGCCCTCGCCGTTTACGATGCGGTTCAATCAGGCAACGACAGCCTGGCCACCACCCTTGTCCTGCTGACCTCGGCAGCCTGCGTCGCAGTGTTGCTCGCAGCGGGCTATCTCCTGAGGGCCACGCCTAGTGTCGTATCAGGGCTCAAATGTCGTTTGATCGCGCCGCCATCAAGCCCGCTGGCTAGGCGCGACGAGGAGTCATAGCTTGGGCTATGACGACGAGAAGCAAC
>CANHBY010000051.1 GCA_947458895.1 Burkholderiales bacterium
GGTTTGGCTTTTATGGGCCCGGCCCTGAGGCCCATGGCCGCCTTTGGGTGCACGCTGTGTCGCTGGGTGAAGCCCGAGCGGCTGCTGTCTTGGTCCATTCTTTGCGTGAACTTCACCCCGAGCTGTCACTGTTGTTGACCCATGGCACGGCCACAGGTTGGCAAGCTGGCTCAGGCCTCTTGCGCCCCGGCGATATTCAGGCATGGCTACCCATTGACACGCCTGGTGCGACAAGTCGGTTCCTGGCGCGGTTTTCTCCATTGGGGGGGGTGCTGATCGAGACCGAGATCTGGCCGAACCTGCTGCACCAAGCTCGCGAGCGGGGCATTCCCATGGTGTTGGCCAATGCCCGGTTGAGTGAGCGCAGTTTGCGCAAAGGACAGCGGCTGTCAGCCTTGATACAGCCCGCGTTGCGCTGCTTGAACTTCGTGCTGGCTCAGTCAGAGGATGATGCCAAGCGTTTGGGATCAGCCGGTGTCTGCCCTGAAGATATAGAGCCTTGCGGCAACCTGAAATTTGACATGATCCCCAACCTTGCCCAGTTGGCGCAGGGCCGTCAGATCCGAGCGCAGCTGGGTCGGCCCGTGGTGCTTGCGGCCAGCACGCGTGAGGGCGAGGAAGAGCCTTTGCTTGAGGCATGGCAACAACAGCGGCGTAGCTTGCCCGTTAGCCAGCGGGTACCTCTGCTGCTCTTGGTGCCACGCCACCCACAGCGCTTTGATGAAGTCGCCCGCTGCATCCAGGCGCAAGGGCTGAACATGGTGCGCAAGACTTTGCTGGCTACTGAGGGCCTCAGCGCAATTCCCGCTGATGTGGATGTTTGTCTTGGCGACTCGATGGGTGAAATGACGCTTTACTATGCGATGTCAGACATTGCATTGCTTGGTGGGAGCTTTGCGCCGCTGGGCGGCCAAAATTTGATTGAGGCTGCGGCATGTGGCTGCCCCATCATCATGGGCCCCCACACCTTTAATTTCGAACAAGCAGCTGAGTGGGCTCTGGCCGCTGGGGCTGCCCAGCGCGTGGCCGATATGGGTTGTGCCGTGAGCGTGGCGATGGGGGTTTGTGAGTCGGCAACTGCGGGGTTGCTGTCGCAGCGGGCTCTTGAATTCGCGCAAAGGCATCGCGGTGCCTCCCATCGAATGGCTGGTCAAATTTCAGCCAGGGTGATACAGCCAGTGCTTGCCCGAAAAAGGTAACCTAAAATTGCCAAAGTAGTTGAAACTTCACGATCACCCTCTGCCTAAAGATGGTTCAATCAAGCTTCTCTAGGTAGTGGATTGGTCTTAATTGGGTTCATATTCATGGCAAGACCATCAGATCATCGCGCGAATGAACGGAAAACCGTGTCATTGCGAGCTCGAATTCTGTTGCCACAAGGTGGTCAGATGATCGAAGGTAGGGTCGTCGACGTCGGAAGTAACGGTTTGGGTTTGCTCTCGCCCCTTTCAGTCGGCGACAATACAGCCATTCAAATTGCGGTTCAGGTTCCCATGCCGTCTGCGGCAGGGAAATTCCAGGTGGTGACCGGCACCGCACGTGTGGCGTTTGCGGTCCTGCGAGGTGGCGGGTACCAACTGGGCGTCGAGTGGGTTCAGTTGGATGACGCTCAGCGGCGGATCATTTCGGATTACCTGGAAAAAATCTCCCAACCCCAGCGCAGATGATCCGCTGCGCCGACTACCGACTACCGACTACCGACTACCGACTACCGACTACCGACTACCGACTACCGATTGGATCTGCAGGCCTCACATCTCTTTCAGGGCGGCAATTCCCAGCAGTTCCAGGCCTGCTGCCAGCGTGCGGCCTGCCAGGTTGGAAAGCTTGAGCCTGCTCGTGTTCACAGCCTCTCCTTCGATCACCGGGCAGTGCTCGTAGAACCTTGAGTAGGCCGAGGCCAGATCATAGAGATAGGCGCAAAGCACGTGGGGCATGCTGTCTCGGGCCATCGTGCGAAGGGCATCTTCAAAGCGCATCAGGTGTACGCCCAGCGCTCTTTCCATGGGGGCATCAAGACTGAAGGGGATGCTGTCCTTCCAGGCGCCCACACGCAGCGCAATTCTTGCCGGGCGCACACAAGCGTATTGAAGATAGGGGGCGGTGTTGCCCTCAAAACTGAGCATGCTGTCCCAGTCAAAGACATAGTCGCTCGTGCGGTTCTTTGACAGGTCAGCATATTTGACCGCACCGATACCTACGGCTTTGGCGATCTCGAATTGCTGATGCTCAGGCATGTCAGGATTTTTGGCGGCCACCAATTGCTGCGCTCTTTGGACGGCTTCATTGAGCAGGTCATTGAGTTTGACCGATTCACCCGCCCTGGTTTTGAAAGGCTTGCCGTCTTTGCCCAGCACCATGCCAAAGGCAATGTGCTGGAGATCAACCTCGGGCGGCACGAAGCCTGCTCGTCTGGCGACCACGAAAAGTTGCTGGAAGTGCAATGACTGGCGGGAGTCGACCACATAAAGAGACCGGTCAGCCTTCAGCACCTGTGCACGATATCGAACTGCTGCCAGATCAGTGGTGCCATACATGAAGCCGCCATCTTTCTTGCGCACCATGAAGGTCGAGGCTTCGCCATCGCGGCCTTTGAATTCATCGACCAGCACCACATCAGCCCCCTCGCTCAATTGCGACAGGCCTCGTTCGCGCAGATCGTTGACCAGGCCAGGCAGGGCGTCGTTGTAGGCGCTTTCACCCCGAACATCGTCTCGGGTGAGCTGCACGCCGAGCTTTTCATAGACCTTGTCACAGTGGGACATGGACACATCCACGAAGTGGCGCCACAGCGCCAGCACCTCGGGGTCACCAGCTTGCAGCCGCACCACGTACTGCCGGGCCATGTCGGCGAAGGCTGGATCATCGAAGCGAGCCTTGGCTTGTCGGTAGAAAGACTCGAGATCGGAGAGGTCCACATTGGCCATCGGGTCTTGACGGCTCTCTACCAAAAACGCCACCAGCATGCCGAATTGCGTACCCCAATCGCCCACATGATTTTGGCGAATCACGGTGTGGCCTAAAAACTCATTCACGCGCGCAACCGCGTCGCCGATGATGGTGGAGCGCAGATGCCCCACATGCATCTCCTTGGCCAGATTGACCGAGGAGTAGTCCACCACCACACGCTGGGGTGTGAGCTGGCTGACCCCCAGGCGCTTGCAGTCGCTGGCGCGCTGGAGTTCCGAGATGATGAAGTGGGCATCCAGCGTGACATTGATGAAGCCTGGGCCGGCCACTTCCATCTTCGCAATGAGACCTTGCGCATCGATTTTTTGAATCACCTGCTCTGCCAGTTCGCGTGGCTTGCAGCCCATCGATTTGGCCAATCCCATGACGCCATTGACTTGGTAATCGCCAAACTCCGGCCGCCCTGCCACTTGAACGACAGGGTCTACCGATTCGCGGCCACTGACGGTAATGAGGGCGGCTTTGAAACGTTCGGTGATGAGTTGATGAATCGACATGGCGTGTGGAATGGGTGAAATCAGATGACGAAGCGGCAGGGCGGGGGCGGCCTGGATGCTGAGCAGCGTGAAGGGTCTGCCGGTTTCAAGATCATACCGGCTGCCCCCACCTGAGTTGAGGAACCCAGCTGGCAATGAGTCTTGAGGACTCACCGGCTTATTCGACCCAACTTCGTTGCTCCGAGAGCGAAGGCGGAACCCATTGGTAGATCCAGGTTTCACTTAATGGCTCGCCTTGGAGGCACAGAAATAAACGCAGGTCGATGGGCTCGGTGCTTGCATCGGTGGTTCGCAGGTCGAACGTGGCGCGGTAGCCATTGATCTCGAATTGGGGGCGTGCGGAAACGAGTTCAACCGACCCTCGTGATGCGCTGACCATCGCGTCCATTTTCAGGGTGCTATCGACCCGTGCACGTTGCAGGACCAAGGGCAGGGCACCCCCTTGGAAGTCAACCACGAAGCGCCATGAAAAATAGGTGCGTTTGTGTGCGACGACGCCACCGATGCCGGTGTGTGTGGCCACCACCTGCGCCAGGTGGGGTTCCATCGGGGGCCTGGCTCCCCAGGTGAGCCGGTAGCTGAACAACAGCTCTTGCCCTGGTTGTGGAGGGGTCTCGGGCACCCAAGCGGCCACGATGTTGTCAAAGGTTTCGTCGGGGGCTGGCAACTCTAGCAATTGCACGCTACCGGGGCCCCACCCTGGGGCTGGCGCTCCCTTTGGCGTGACCCACACGCTGGGCCGGCGTTCATAGAAGGCGCCATCGTCTTGGTAGTGAGCGAACTTCCGATCACGTTGGATCAGGCCGAAGCCTTGGGGCTTTGAATCAGCATAGCTGTAGAGCCTGACGCCGGCTGGGTTGCTCAGCGGTCGCCAGAGCCATTCGCCAGCGCCATTGAGCATCGACAGCCCATCTGAATCGTGAATCTCGGGCCGCCAATCGCCGGCCTTGCGGCGATCGTTTTCACCGTAAAAAAACATACTGGTGAGGGGCGCAATGCCCAGGCGATCAATGACCTTGCGCGGATACAGCGCGGCATCCACGTCCATGCTCACGGAGCCGCCGGGCTGAATATCGATCCGGTAGGCCCCCGTCACACTGGGTGAGTCCAGCAAAGCGTAGACCGTCATGACCGCGGCCTGGGGCGATGGGCGCTCGAGCCAGAAGGTGGTAAAGCGGGGAAATTCTTCGCCCTTGTCGGCTCCGAAGTCAATCGCCAAGCCGCGTGCGCTCAGACCATATTGCCGCTCGGCACCCACGGATCGGAAGTAGCTGGCGCCCAAGAAAGAGGCGATGTCGTGGCCCCAGTCGAGGTGATGTTGAATGCGCAGGCCGGCAAAGCCCAGGTCATTGGGCAAACTGCCTTGCTTGATGCCGGCCCTGCTTAAATCGAACATGTCAGGTTGGTAGGCCAACTCTTGTGCCTGGCCAGCGATCACTTCAAAAACGCGCACCCGCTCTTTGAACAAAAAGCCAGGGTGGTGGAGCTGCACCCTGAAGCGCCGATCTTGATCAGCCCAGAGGCTTCGCTCGGGTTTGAAGCGAATGGACTGGTAGTGGTCGTAATCGAGATCAGCGATGGCCGCAGGCAGTGAGGTGCTCGGGGATTGATAGGGCGTTTGTGACAGATCACGTGCCTGGCCCTTGAGCCAGGCGTAGTCAAAGGCTTGGGGCTGGCCCAGCGTCAACAGGCCCTGGGCCAGGGCAGACAGGGGGCCGGCACTGGCAGCCAGCCCCATGTTCTGGATGAAACGGCGTCGTTGCATGGAGGAAATCCGTGGATCAGGGCTGTGGGGCAGATTCAGCTAGCGCTTTGGGCTCGACGCATCCAGATCAATCCAACCCAGGTGGCAGCCAACAGGGCGAACAAGGCCAGGCTCCAGTATTCATAAGGCAGCCCGAACAAATCAACGGCTGCATCAGCGCAGCTGGCGGTGGCTGAGAACATCGCTGGCCAAAGGGTTTCCAGCTGGAAGGCAGAGACGATTTTGTCAGCCAAGGTCAGGTTGCATGAAGCCTGAGCAGCAGCTTTGAAATGCTGCCAGCAGGCCGCGGCCACGCCAGACAGGGCCAGCGCCAAGCCCGAAAAATCCAGCGCCAACCTCACCCCTGGCCACTTGGCGAGCGGCAGTGAGAGCACAGCGACCAAGGCCAAGGCCCCGAAAATTGCGCGTTGCAAGACGCACCAGGGACAGGGCTGCATACCGTACATGTGTTGCGATACCCACGCCGCGGCCATCGCGCTCACACCGACCAGGGCGATCCCCAGCCTTAGCATCGTGGTGCGTTTCATGTGGGTGAAACTTCTGCGATCAGTTCGATTTCCACGCAGGCTCCCATCGGAATTTGGGCTACTCCGAATGCACTGCGAGCATGCGCGCCACGCTCGCCGAAGACCTCGCCCAGCAAGTTGGAGCAGCCATTGGTGACCAGATGGTGCTCGGTGAAGTCTGCCGTGCTGTTGACCAGGCTCATGACCTTGACGATGCGCCTGACCCGGTTCAAATCACCGACGGCTGCATGCAGTGTGCCCAGCAGATCAATGGCCACTGACCGCGCCGCCTGCTGAGCCGTTACGGTGTCCATGTCACGGCCCAACTGGCCGACCCAGACCTTACCGTCGCGCTTGGCAATGTGCCCTGAGAGAAACACTAAAGATCCCGTGCAAACAAAGGGCACATAAGCACCGGCGGGAATGGCCACGGGGGGAAGTTCAATGCCGAGCTGTTGAAGGCGGTTGTAAACGGAAGAGCTCATCGAAATGTCCGCAAAGAAGATGTAAGCGCAGTTTAGAGCCGAAGTTGAGGTTCGAGGGGTTTAGGGCCCCCTGCAAATCACCCACCGCGATGAGTTTTGCAGAGGTTCCCTAATGGTATTGCTGTGCTTTGAGCCTTGCAGCTCACTCCAATAGACCGTTTTCTGCCCGACAACGACTTTCCGAGCGGGCCCCACCTCACTAGGTGGTGCTTCAGAATAATCTCGAGTCATGGTTCATGTGTCGCGCTCCAACGATTCCAGTCGGCCAGCTTACGGCGGTCTTTTTTCGTGGGGCGGCCACCCTCCAATGAATGGGAAGGGTCGGCGCTGAACTTTCGCTGTCGGGCAGTTTCTTCTCTTTGAGCGACGCTCTGGGCCGTTTCTTCGTAAAGTGTTTGGGCGGTGGGCGCCGAGCCTCGGATGTCGCTCAGGCCCCTGACGATCACGGTTCGGGTGCTTGACCCCTGGCGAAGCTCGATGCGGTCGTTCAAGCGAACCTCGCGTGATGCTTTCGCAGGCTGGCCGTTCACGCTCACACGATTTTTGGTGATTTCGTCGTTGGCGAGGCTGCGCGTCTTGAAGAACCGGGCTGCCCAAAGCCACTTGTCGAGTCTGAATTTGGGATTTTCTGAGTGGCTCACTGACATCAATGGCGTGTTGATTGAGTTCTAATGATGCACCCATTGCTGTTGACCTGGCGATGTTTGATACGCGGTCCTGGGCGGCGCTGGTTCAGGTTTGCCACGACTTTGGTGTGCCCTTTGGTGTGGTTCGCGCGGTGTCGGATCGTACTGGTGATGAGGCGCATGTCGACGCCAACAGCCTTGTGGCCGAGGTGGGTAGCGCGTGTGCTGGGGGCTGGCCAGCCCTGACACGAAACTAGTGTTTGGGTGCCCGCTTGAGCGTGAAGCGATCGATGATTTCAAAGGCGACCATGCCTGCCAACATGGCACCCACAAAGAGGGCTGCTTTCGGCTCGCCTGATGCCATGGAAACCAGGCCCGGCCCAGGGCAGATCCCCGCCAGGCCCCAGCCTGCACCGAAGGTGAGCGAGCCCAGCACCAAGCGTTTGTCGATTTGACTGGCTTTGGGCAGGCTCAGTGTGCCGCCGAGAAAGCTGGTGGTGCGTTTTTTGGCCAGTGCAAATGCAAAGACGCCCACCGCTATCGCGCCTCCCATGACGAGGGCGAGAGATGGATCCCAGTGGCCCAGGGGATCAAGAAACGCGAGCACCTTGCCTGGGTCGGTCATGCCCGATAGTTGCAATCCAAGGCCAAAAAGCAGGCCCACGACGAACTCACTGATGCGGCTCATGGGGTGTCTCCGTTAAACCTAAAAACTGCAGTTGGACGCGCCCGAGTGGGCAGCGCTGCGGTGTGCTGGCAAGGCGCGACAACGCGGCGGGCTCGTGCCCGCAAGGCGGAGCAACGCCGCCAGCGCGCCGCAGTGCTGCCCAATCGGGTGCGTAGCGCTTTCAC
>CANHBY010000052.1 GCA_947458895.1 Burkholderiales bacterium
CCGGGTGTTTGCCTAAGAGGCCGCGATTCATAAGCGGCGCCGACCGCAAGGGCCAGAAGTGTTTTTCAAGGGTCTGATTTTCTCAAACTTCATCATGAAAACTTTCAGCGCCAAGCCGGCCGAAGTGTCGCATGAGTGGTTTGTGGTTGACGCAACCGATAAGGTTCTCGGCAGGGTGGCCAGTGAAGTCGCCCTCCGTTTGCGCGGCAAGCACAAAGCCATCTACACGCCTCACGTCGATACCGGTGACTTCATCGTCGTCGTTAACGCAGAAAAACTCCGCGTCACCGGCAACAAATCCACCGACAAGATGTACCACCGTCACTCTGGCTACCCTGGCGGTATCCGCTCGGTGAGTTTCCGTGACATGCAGGCTAAGCATCCCGGCCGCGCCCTCGAGAAAGCCGTCAAGGGCATGTTGCCCAAGGGGCCCCTGGGCTACGCCATGATCAAAAAGCTGAAGGTGTACGCTGGCGGGTCCCACCCCCACGCTGCACAGCAGCCTAAAGCCCTAGAGATCTGAAGGAGCGGCGATGATTGGAAACTGGAATTACGGCACTGGCCGTCGGAAGTCATCCGTGGCACGCGTCTTCATCAAGAAGGGCACGGGGCAAATCGTGGTGAATGGTAAGGTGGTCGAAGATTACTTCGGTCGTCAAACCTCCATCATGGTTGTCAAGCAGCCCTTGGCCCTTACGGCCAATGAAGCAGCCTTTGATGTCAAGGTGAACGTGCATGGCGGCGGCGAGTCTGGCCAAGCTGGCGCAGTTCGCTTGGGCATCACCCGCGCCTTGATCGACTACGATGCGTCCCTCAAACCGGAACTCAAACGCGCTGGCTTTGTCACGCGTGATGCCCGTGAAGTGGAGCGTAAGAAAGTCGGCTTGCACGGTGCACGTCGTCGTAAGCAATTCAGCAAGCGCTGATACGCGCGAAACGCGTCAAAATGGGGGCCGCATTCTTGCGGCCCTATTTATTTCTGGAGAGATGCGTGTTTGAGAGCAAGAAACAGCCTCCTTTGCACTCACTGATTGGTGAGGGCTCAACGTTCAGCGGCGAGCTTCGCTTCCCTGGCGGAACCCTGCAAATCGAGGGCCAGGTGCGGGGCGATGTAGTGGCCACGGGTGAGCGTCCAAGCCTCGTCTGTGTCGGCGAGAAGGCCCTCATCACCGGCAAGATCCATGCGACACACGTGGTGATCAATGGCCGTGTCATGGGGCCGGTGCATGCCGATGGTTTGCTGGAGTTGAAATCCAAGGCGGCTATTGTGGGCTCCGTGACCTACCAAGCCCTCGAGATGCAGCAAGGGGCCACCATTGAGGGCGAGTTGCAGCCTATTCATGCCAAAGTCTCGGAGAGTCCCTCCAAGATGCCGGCTTTGGCGCACTCGCCATAATCGAAGTTCGCTAGCTTAATACTTTTTCCTGAGGAGTTGCTATGAGCAACCTGGCTATTTCCAGTGTTCCCAACGAGATCCCACCCACCCCCCTGGTCTTCACAGACAGCGCGGCCGCCAAGGTGAAAGAACTGGTTGATGAAGAGGGCAACCCTGAGCTGAAGCTGAGGGTCTTTGTTCAGGGCGGTGGGTGTTCCGGTTTTCAATATGGGTTCACTTTTGACGAAATCGTCAATGAAGATGACACCCAAATGGCTAAAAATGGCGTCACCCTGCTGATTGATGCGATGAGCCTGCAGTATCTGGCGGGCGCAGAGATTGACTACAAAGACGACCTTCAGGGCGCCCAGTTTGTGATCAAGAATCCCAACGCCACCACCACCTGTGGCTGTGGTTCAAGCTTTTCGGTCTGAGTTGACCGATCACGCCGGGTAGATCGCTCCCAGCACTCTCGGCCCCAGTGCGCCTGTGGCCGAGACCAAGTTGCCTGATTGCCGCAGCACACAGGCCTTTGCCAGCCAGGCGAAGGCAGCGCTTTCCACCTGATCGGCAGGGAGCCCTTTCGCATCAGTGCTGGCAACTGGCCCCCCAAGGCGCCGCGAAATTCGCTGCATGAGGTCGGTGTTGAAGGCGCCTCCGCCGCATACCAGCACCTGTCGGCCGGGGGCGGTGTGCTCCAAGATGGCCTGTGCGCAGCTCGCGGCGGTTAACTCGGCGAGCGTGGCTTGAATGTCCTGTGGCGTGTGTGCTGTGAATCCTGAGAGCTTGGCTTCAAGCCAGCGTTGATTGAAAAGGTCTCGCCCGGTGCTCTTGGGTGGGGGCTGGCGGAAAAAGGGTTCGTCCAGCAGCTGATCCAGGAGCGCTTTGATCGGCTGCCCTGAGGCAGCCCAAGCGCCGTCTCGGTCGAAGGCTTGTTTGGTGTGCCGCTTGCACCAGGTGTCTAGCAGCACATTGCCTGGCCCACAATCGAAGCCCAGGGTGTCACCGTTGGGGCCGATCGCCGTCAGGTTGCTCATGCCGCCAATGTTCACCACGGCCACCGACTGGCCTTGTTGGCCAAACACGGCTCGGTGGAAGGCTGGCACCAGGGGGGCGCCTTGCCCTCCTGCGGCTACGTCTCGTGTTCTGAAGTCGGCCACGACATCTATGCCGCACAGCTCTGCGAGCCTCGCAGGGTTGTTCAATTGAACGGTATAGCCTAGGCCATCAAACTCTCTGGGGCGGTGCCTGACGGTTTGGCCATGGCAGCCGATGGCTTGCACTTGGTCAGCGCTGACTTGGCTCTTCAGGAGCAGGGCTTTGACCACCGCAGCATAGTTGATGCTGAGTGCATTGGCGCACAGCGCTGCGCGGTGCAGTTCATTGTCTGAGGGCTGATTGAGCTGGAGAACTTGCTGTTGAAGCTCTTCAGAGAAGGGGCGGTGGGCGTGGGCCAGAACCTGCAGTGACTCGCCGCTTGGGGAGAATCTCACCAGAACCCCATCGGTTCCGTCCAGAGATGTGCCTGACATCAGGCCGATGAAATAGGGCTTCACGACCGATGGGGCGAGGCAGCTTGCAAGGGAGGAACGTGGCCGCGCTTATTCGAGAGAGCGGGCAATGGCCACAGTTTGGGCGAGCGAGAGTTTTGTCTTCGCTGACTTCACAACTTGATCGAACTGAAACCGGGTGGAGGGGTCCAGCATTTCCGTATCCGACGAGCTGGCGATGTTTTGGGGGTTCTGGTGGACGCCATTCACTTTGAGCTCAAAGTGAAGATGCGGGCCGGTTGACCAGCCTGTGGTGCCCACAGCGCCGATGGTTGAGCCTTGCGAAACACGCTGGCCCATCTGGACATCAATTCGGCTCAGGTGAGCATAGAGGGTGTTGCGGCCGTTTCCATGGTCCAGGCTGATGACGTTGCCATAGCCGTTTTGCCACCCTGCAAAATCTACATAGCCGTTGGCGACGCTTCGAACGGGGGTTCCTGTGGGCGCAGCGTAGTCGATACCTTTGTGCTGGGCCCAGGTTCTCCGGAGGGGGTGGAAACGAACCGCGAATCCAGAGGTGACGCGTGATGCTGCAAGGGGGCTGCTGAGGAATGAGCGACGCTTGCTTTGGCCCTGAAGGTCGAAGTAGCCACTCTTGCCTGAGCCATCTTTGAACCACACGGCGGAGTAGTCTCGGCCACCATGAGCGAATTGGGCAGCGACGATACGCCCCATTTGCCGCCATGTGATGGGCTCATCGTCGGCTGTCAGGGTTTCATAGACTACGCTGACGCGGGCGCCACGGGGAACCTGGCGGAAATCGAAGTCGTTGGCGAAGATTTCGGCAACCTGACGGGCAACCGTATCAGGAATATTGGCTTGGTCGGTGGCGCTGAACAGCGAGTGTTGAACCAATGCTGTGCCGAGCTTTGTCTGCGCGACCAGTGGAACGGTTTGGAGCTCGGTCGAGAAGCCGAAAGGGTCGCGAATGATGCGCAACCGATTGAAGTGGCTGTTAGCCTGCGAGGGGTTGTCGGTTGGGTAGCGGGCGATTAGCTCTTGCAAGGAGCCTGCAGAATTGGTGCGAACCTGGACCATTTTGCCGCCACTGCCGGAGAGAACCTTGCGAGCGATCATGTCTGAGCGCAAGAAGGTAGTTGCTTCGCCATCAATGACGTTGAGGCGGTTGAGCAGGCTGTCTGCGGTGTCGCCTGAGCGCGTGGTGTCGTTGCGCAGCATTTGCAGGTCGTGCTCGGCGATTTGGTCGAGCTGGCTTCGGGTATTGCCAATATCTACAGAGGAGAGTTCCTCAATGACCGTTCTGCTGCGGGGGACTTGATCAGTGACGGGCGCTGTCAGTGGCGCCAGGCCGAAGGCGGTGGCTGCGAAGCCCAGCAAACTGGCCGCCAGCGTACTCCCCACAGCGCGCGGATGGCGCGAGATGGCCTGGCCAGCTCGCAGCGAGGCGTCTGACAATAAGCTGTGGAGGGGATTCAGTGCTTTCAAAATGTTACCGCGCTAGAGGCCTGTTTGGTCAAGGCAAGGAGATCAATGCGAGCCGACCCAATGGCCTACCCTAGAATGACGAGCTCAGAGTGGGGGCGTGCTCAAGGGGCAGATCACTACTTTGTTCCTTCCTCACGCGCCATCTGTTACTAATAGGGCGCAGTATAGCCACCTCTCTCCAGGTATTCCTGAGCCCGTTGTGGGGACTTACCCTGCGTTACACCTTGATCTCACGCCATGTCTGCTTCGCCATCTGTCAGTCCTATGAATGAATTTGTTCAGCATGCTTTGTCTGTGACCCGAAGAGGGTGCGATGAATTGTTGCCGGAATCTGAGTGGGTGACGAAGCTCGCACGATCGCAGGCCACCGGTAAGCCGCTGCGCATTAAATTGGGCCTGGATCCAACGGCACCTGATATTCATTTGGGTCATACCGTTGTTCTGAATAAGTTGCGGCAGCTGCAGGATTTGGGTCATACGGTCATTTTTCTGATTGGTGACTTCACCTCCATGATCGGGGACCCGTCTGGCAGGAATGTGACCCGGCCGCCGCTGACGCGCGAACAGATCGAGCTCAATGCGCAAACCTACTATCAGCAGGCCAGCTTGGTGTTGGACCCCGCCAGGACGGAGGTTCGGTACAACTCGGAGTGGAGCGACCCACTGGGCGCCCGGGGCATGATTCAGTTGGCGGCTCGTTATACGGTGGCTCGCATGATGGAGCGGGACGATTTCAGTAAACGCTTTAAATCGGGCACGCCTATTTCTGTCCATGAATTTTTATACCCCCTGATGCAGGGGTATGACTCGGTGGCGTTGCACAGTGACCTCGAATTGGGGGGTACCGACCAAAAGTTCAATCTCTTGGTGGGGCGGGCTTTGCAGAGTGAGTATGGGCAGGAGCCGCAATGCATTTTGACCATGCCGTTGCTGGAGGGGCTCGACGGTGTGGAGAAAATGTCCAAGAGCAAGGGCAATTACATTGGCATTGCAGAGCCTGCGAACGACATGTTCGCCAAGTTGTTGTCGATCAGCGATGAGCTGATGTGGCGCTATTTCACCCTGCTGAGTTTCACAGACGAGTCGGAAATCGAGCGTTTGCGCTTTGAGGCCCAGGGGGGGCGCAACCCGAAGGAAATCAAGGTTTTGCTGGCCAAAGAGATCACGGCGCGCTTTCACAGCGTGGCCGCCGCCGAGGCTGCTGAGGAGGATTTCAATCACCGCTCACGCGGGGGGGTGCCCGATGAGATTCCCGAGGTGCAGCTCAGCGGTGCGCCTTTGGGGATTGGGGTGGTGCTCAAGCAAGCCAATCTTGCGCCATCTACCAGCCAGGCCATGCGGCTGATTGAGGGGGGTGGGGTGCGCGTGGATGGCAGTGTTGTCAGCGACAAAGGCCTACAGTTGCCCCCGGGGAACTACGTGATTCAGGTGGGCAAACGGAAATTTGCTCGCGTTTCCCTAGTCGATGTGTTTTTGGCCTGAGTTCTTGATGATTTTGCCCCAGCGAAGGGTTTCGGCTTCCACGAATTTGCGGTGCTCTACGCTGTTTGAGCGGTTGTCTCGAATGCTCACAGCGCCGACGGCAGCCTGGTTTTTGATGAACACAGGGTCAGCCAGAAGGGCTTTGAGAGCTTGATTGAGCCTGCTTGTGATGGCCTTGGGGGTGTCTTTGGGCGCGTAGAGGCCGCACCAGATGGTGATCTTGAACCCCTCGAGCCCACTCTCGTTGAGGGTTGGCAGATTGGCCAGGGCGGGGGATGTGGTGATGCGCTGGTCTGCGGTCACGCCGAAAGCCCTGACGGCGCCGCTGGCGATCTGGTCAACGGTATTGGTGGCTTGGTCGCACATCAGGTCGACCTGATCGTTGAGCATGGCGGCCATGGCGGGGCCGGTGCCGCCGTAGGGGATCGTGGTCAAATCGATACCCAGGCCTTGCTGCAATAGCAGCCCACAAAGGTGTGATGCCGATCCCAGGCCAGCGTGTGCCAGATTGACTCGGCGAGAGTTCGTGGTGATCCACGGTGTGAGTTCGGCCAAATTTTGAGGGGGGAGGCCGGGCCTTCCGATGATCGTCATGGGGACTTCGTTGATCAGGCCCAGGTACTCGAAGTCTTCGAGCGCTTTGTACTTGAGGTTCTTGTAGAGCCAGGGTGTGGTGGCGATGCTAATGTGGGTGATGAGCAGGGTGTGGCCATCTTTGGGGGCACGAGCGACCTTTGCGGTGCCATTTGTGCCCCCGGCGCCTGGTGTGTTGTCGATGATGAAGCTGGCGCCGGGCAATTGGTTGCGCAGGCCTTCAGCCAGGGCTCGGGCGATTTTGTCGGTGGGGCCGCCTGCGGCGAAGGGCACGACAAGGGTGATGGGCTTGGTGGGGTAGGCCTGTGCCCAGCAGCCCAACGGCGCCAATGCCAGGAGCAGCAGGAATTGAAAAAACAAGGCCTTTGTAAGGCCCGAGTGCCACCGCCCAGGTTCCGCAGGACGGAGCGATTTTTCGCGGGTGAGGGGTTGAAGCCAGGCTGTCATGATGGAAACTTTGAGATTGCACTACCGCACTACCTCGGATTCAACCGAGTTTGTCATATGCGACGTTTGAAGCTTTATTTGCAGTTGATTCGATGGGATCGCCCTGCGGGCACCTATTTGCTCATGTGGCCCACCTTGACGGCCCTGTGGCTTGCGGCCGGCGGGTTTCCGGGTTGGCACTTGCTGTGGGTGTTTGTGTTGGGCAGTTTTTTGATGCGTAGCGCAGGCTGTGCGGTGAACGATGTGGCTGATCGGGAATTTGATCGCCATGTGAAGCGAACCGCTCAACGGCCTGTGACTCAGGGCTTGGTGGGCGTGAAGGAGGCCTTGGCGGTGGCGGCAGTTTTGGCGCTGAGTGCCTTTGCGTTGGTGTTGACGACAAACATGCTGACGGTACTTTGGAGCGTGGGAGCGATGCTGGCTACCGTGGTTTACCCCTTCACCAAGCGGTTTTTTGCAATGCCACAAGCTGTTTTGGGGGTGGCTTTCAGTTTTGGTATTCCGATGGCGTTTGTAGCCGTCGGCGGCAGCGTGACGCAGGAAGCCGCATTATGGTGGATTGGTAATCTTTTTTGGGTTTTAGCTTACGACACCGAGTACGCCATGGTGGATCGGGAAGACGATCTGCGCATCGGAATTCGAACGTCTGCCATTACCTTGGGGCGGTGGGACGTTGCCGGTGTGATGGTTTTCTATGGGTGCAGTTTCGCGCTGTGGGGGTTGTCAGCGGCGATGTTGGGGCTGGGTTGGCCCTTC
>CANHBY010000053.1 GCA_947458895.1 Burkholderiales bacterium
AGGGTTTGATTTCAAGGTTGACCGCCAGGTGGTTTTTGTCGCAAAACTTTGCAATATCCTCCAGGCTGGCAGGCGGTTCGCCGGCAAATTCGGCGTCCAGCCAACCCCCAGCATCCAGGTGCGATATCTCTTGCCAAGCTCTGTCCTTGGCAGGGCCGACGGCATTGGTAGTGCGATCCAAATCGTCGTCGTGCAAGAGATAGAGAACCCCGTCTGCGCTGAGCTTGACATCGCACTCAAAGGCTCGAAATCCAAGCGAGGCACCAGTTCTGAATGCCGCCAAGGTGTTTTCTGGGGCGATTTTTCCAGCGCCACGGTGAGCCAACCAAAAGGGGTAGGGCCAAGGTTGCATTGATTGCTCCGCAAAATCAGTCAGTAGGCACGATTGTGGTCCTGGAAAGACAGGATGAGTCGCCCTGAAGGCATGAGTGCCGCCCTCACCAGAGAGACCCCAACGAATCTGCGGATTGCGGTACGCCATGGGGCAGGGGTGGTGCGGTACGATGCCCCCTATAGCGCTGTGCGCTTCCCGCGGTTTTTCACCCATGAATGCTCCTATCCCACTCGCCTACATCACTCAGCCTTCAGGCCATGCGGCAGTTTCACGGCTGCGCGAAATACCCTACAACTACACGTCCTTCTCTGATCGCGAGATCGTGATTCGGCTGCTCGGCCCCAAAGCCTGGGAGCTGCTGAATCAGCTACGGCAAGAACGACAAACCGGCCGCTCTGCACGCATGTTGTATGAGGTGCTCGGTGACATCTGGGTGGTCCAGAGAAACCCCTACCTCCAAGATGATTTGCTCGACAACCCTCGTCGGCGCAAGCTGCTCGTCGAGGCGCTGCATCACCGCCTCGGTGAGGTCGAGGGCCGAAGAAATCCACAAGCCGATCCGCAGCGTGATGCGTGGGTGGGTGAGCTCCTCGTGGCGGCACGAAAAGCGGTGTCTGACTTCGCTGCGCATTTCGAGGTGCTTGCTGATCTGCGTCGCCGCGCCGTGCGCACCCTGGGCAAACACACTGCCAAAGACAACATCAAATTTGACGGCTTGAGCCGTGTGTCCCATGTGACGGATGCCACTGATTGGCGCGTTGAATTTCCCTTCGTGGTGCTGACACCCGATTCCGAAGCCGAAATGACACGCATGGTCAAAGCGTGTATCGAGCTCGGCATCACCATCATTCCCCGAGGGGGCGGCACTGGCTACACCGGTGGCGCAGTTCCGCTCACGTGGCGCAGCGCGGTCATCAACACCGAAAAACTCGAGGCCATCACTGTTGTCGAGAAGGTGAAACTGCCCGGCGTTGAGCACGAAGTGCCCACCATCTGGACCGAGGCTGGCGTGGTCACGCAGCGCGTCTCTGACGCCGCCGAACTGGCCGGTTATGTGTTTGCCGTCGATCCCACATCCGCGGAAGCCAGCTGCATTGGCGGCAACATCGCCATGAATGCGGGTGGAAAAAAGGCGGTGTTATGGGGCACTGCGCTCGACAATCTGGCTTCTTGGCGCATGGTCACACCCGAGGCCAAATGGCTGGAGGTGGTTCGGCTCAACCACAACCTGGGCAAGATTCACGATGTCGAGATCGCAAGTTTCGAGCTGCGCTACTTTGACGCCAGCGGCGAAAAACTCGAGCGCACTGAGCGCCTGGATATCCCGGGCCGAACCTTCCGCAAAGAAGGTCTTGGCAAGGACGTCACCGATAAGTTTCTCGCAGGCTTGCCTGGTATCCAAAAAGAGGGCTGTGATGGCCTGATCACCAGCGCGCGCTGGATCGTCCACAAAATGCCCGCGCACACACGCACCGTGTGCCTGGAATTTTTTGGCAACGCCAAAGACGCCGTTCCCAGCATTGTTGAAATCAAAGATTTCATGTTTGCCCAGGCTAAGGCTGGGCACGCCATTCTGGCCGGCCTGGAGCACCTGGATGACCGCTACCTTAAGGCTGTGGGTTACGCCACCAAGAGCAAGCGCGGCGGTGCAGGCGTGCCCAAGATGGTGCTGTTCGGTGACATCGCCGGTGACAACGCCGACGATGTGGCTCGCGCTGCCAGCGAAGTGGTTCGTATTGCGAACAGCCGTGGTGGTGAAGGTTTTGTGGCCATCAGCCCCGAAGCCCGAAAAAAGTTTTGGCTTGACCGCAAACGCACGGCGGCCATCAGCAAGCACACCAACGCCTTCAAGGTGAACGAAGACGTGGTGATTCCCCTGCCTCGCATGGGCGAATACACCGAGGGCATTGAGCACATCAACATCGAGCTGAGCTTGCGCAACAAGCTGGCCATGCTCGATGGCCTCGAAGAATTCCTTTCCCAAGGCAATTTGCCTTTGGGCAAAAGCGGCGAGGCAGATGAGATTGCGGCGGCAGAGCTGTTGGCCGATAGCGTTCAAACTGCCATGAGCGTGTTGTCTGAGGCTCGCGCTTTGTGGCAATACTGGCTGACCCACCTGGACACCCCGGCCGCAGAACGCCCTGCTTGCGAAAAGTCCGGGGCATTGATGTCCACGGAGTCCACGGATAGTTCGCGAAGCCTCTTTGAGCAGTTGCAAGACCACAGCCTGCGCGCCTCCTGGAAGACCCAGGTTCGCACTCGTCTGCAAGCTATTTTTTCAGGCGCGGCGCTCAAGCCCATCATGGATCAGTGCGAGAAGATCCACAAAGATGTGCTGCGAAGCAGGGTCTGGGTGGCTCTGCACATGCATGCGGGTGACGGCAACGTTCACACCAACATTCCGGTCAATTCAGACAACTACGCCATGCTGCAAACCGCCCACGAGGCGGTCGCCCGGATCATGAAGCTGGCTCGCAGCCTCGACGGCGTGGTCTCTGGCGAACATGGCATTGGTATTACGAAGCTTGAATTTCTGACTGACCAGGAAATTGCAGAATTCACCGCCTACAAGCAGCGTATTGACCCCCAAGGCCGCTTCAACAAGGGCAAGCTGCTGCGCGATCCTGAATTCGATGGCCAGATCATTAAGGCCGACCTGACCAACGCCTACACGCCAAGCTTTGGCCTCATGGGACATGAGTCCCTGATCATGCAGCAAAGCGACATTGGCGCCATTGCTGACTCAGTCAAAGACTGCCTGCGCTGCGGCAAATGCAAACCTGTGTGCGCAACCCATGTGCCGCGAGCCAACCTGCTTTACAGCCCGCGCAACAAAATTTTGGCCACCTCGTTGCTGGTCGAAGCCTTCTTGTATGAAGAGCAAACCCGGCGTGGCGTGAGCATCAAGCACTGGGAAGAATTTGAAGATGTGGCCGATCACTGCACGGTCTGCCATAAATGCCTAGCGCCCTGCCCAGTCGACATCGACTTTGGCGAAGTGTCGATGAACATGCGCAACCTCTTGCGAAAAATGGGCAAGAAGAGCTTCCGTCCCGCCGCTGCCTTGCAGTCCGTGTATATCGGCATCAACAGCCCCCTTGCCGTCAATGTGGGTCGAACCCTGATGGATGTGGGCTTCAAGGCCCAGCGGCTGGCGCACGATACATTGAAGGTGTTTGCCCGCAACCAAACCAGTGCTCCACCAGCATCGGTGGGGCCCGCGCCGATCAAAGAGCAGGTCATCCACTTCATTAACAAAAAAATGCCGGGTGGTTTGCCGAAAAAGAGCGCACGAGCCTTGCTCGACATCGAAGATAAAAACTACGTCCCGATCATCCGCAACCCCGAGGCCACCAACTCCGAAACCGAGGCTGTTTTCTACTTCCCAGGCTGCGGCTCAGAGCGCTTGTTCTCCAAGGTTGGCTTGGCCACACAGGCCATGTTGTGGCACGCCGGTGTTCAAACTGTTCTGCCTCCAGGCTACCTCTGCTGCGGCTACCCGCAACGCGGCAGCGGCGAGTTCGACAAAGCCGACAAGATCATCACAGACAACCGGGTGCTTTTCCACCGCGTGGCAAACACCCTCAACTACCTCGACATCAAGACCGTGGTGGTGAGCTGTGGAACCTGTTTTGATCAGCTTCAGAGCTACCAGTTCGACAAAATATTCCCCGGGAGCCGAATCCTCGACATCCACGAATATCTCCTCGAAAAGGGCATCACCCTGAGCGGTACGGCGGCTGACGGCTACCTCTACCACGATCCTTGCCACAGCCCCATGAAGCAGCAAGAGCCCATGAAGACTGTCAAGGGCTTGATGGGTGACAAAGTGCTGGAGAGCAAACGCTGTTGTGGCGAGAGTGGCGGGCTAGCCTTATCACGCCCCGATATCTCTACGCAAATCCGATTCCGCAAAGAAGAGGAAATCCTTAAGGGCGAGGCGGCCTTGCGGCAGATGGGCTCGGTTGAGCCCCAGCAAAACGTCAAAATCCTGACCTCTTGCCCAAGCTGCCTGATGGGTCTGGGTCGCTACCAAGACGACCTTAAATCCGGCCTGCTGGAAGCTGACTACATCGTCGTCGAGTTGGCCAACAAAATTCTGGGCGCTGATTGGATGCCTGAGTACGTCAGCAAAGCCAACTCAGGTGGTATCGAGCGGGTGCTGGTGTGATTCAATGTGGGAGCAGCGACGCCTGTGATCTGTGCCAACAAGACGGTGGGCTACTGATCACCCAGGGGTCACGCTGGCGACTGATTCGGGCGCTCGACGAAAATTTTCCGGCCTTTTATCGGGTCGTTTGGTCGGCTCATGTGGCCGAATTTTCTGAGCTCATACCGCAAGACCAGGTGACTTTGATGCAGGTCGTGTCCATGGTCGAGCGCGAGCTAAGGCGCGCGCTGAATCCCACCAAGATGAACTTGGCCTCTCTGGGCAATGTGGTGCCCCATTTGCATTGGCATGTGGTGGCGCGCTTCGATTGGGACACCCATTTCCCCAACCCCATCTGGGGTGCCGCTCAGCGCAGCTCCTGCGTAGAGAGGCTTGCCCAGATTAAAGCAGCACTGCCAGCGCTGGATCAAACCCTGGCAAGAGCCTGTGCTGACGCCGGTATACCGTCCAACGGCCTATTTTAAGTTTAATCATGACCAACGTTCATCGGCCGGTGTCTATCACTGCGCACCAACAGTCCCGTGAGCTCGAGCTGCATTTTGAAGATGGCTTGATTTATCGCATTTCGTTCGAACTCATGCGCGTTTACTCTCCGTCAGCGGAGGTCAGAGGCCACGGTGTTGGCCAAGAAGTTTTGCAGTCTGGCAAACGCGGTGTCGATTTGCTCAATTTGGAGTCTGTTGGGCACTACGCAATTAAGCCAATTTTCTCAGACGGTCACGACTCGGGCATTTACTCTTGGGACTACCTTTACTTCCTTGGCTCTCAGCAAGAACAGCTTTGGCAACAATACGAAGCGCGCTTGGCCGCGGCCGGCTTAAGCCGAAACCCCATCGCTACCTGAGCACACCTCCCGCCCGACATTTCACAAACCTGTGAAGCCTCATGAACACCACACACTTTGGCTACGAGACCGTTGACGAACACCTGAAATCGCAGCGCGTCCGCGGCGTTTTCAACTCTGTGGCGAGCCGCTATGACCTCATGAATGACCTCATGTCTGCGGGCATGCATCGTTTGTGGAAGTCTTATGCCGTGACGGTCGCCAGGCTTCAACCCGGCCAGCAGGTTCTGGATATCGCCGGGGGGACCGGCGATTTAGCCCAGGCGTTTGCCAAGAAGGTCGGTACGACGGGTCGGGTCGTACACACTGACATCAATGAGGCCATGCTTCGCCAAGGCCGCCAACGCTTGTCCGACGAAGGCGTTTTGCTACCTACAGCCCTTTGCGACGCCGAAGCACTGCCCTTTGGGTCAGACACCTTTGACCTGGTCAGCGTGGCCTTCGGCCTGCGCAACATGACCCATAAAGAGCATGCCCTGGCCGAAATGAACAGGGTGCTTCGCCCTGGCGGCCGCCTGCTGGTATTGGAGTTTTCCAAAGTGGCGGCCCCGCTGCAAAAGCCCTACGACTGGTATTCCTTCAAGGTTTTGCCTGCGCTGGGCAAGTTGGTGGCAGGAGATGCCGAAAGCTATCGGTATCTGGCCGAGTCCATCCGGATGCACCCCGATCAAACCACCCTCAAGCACATGATGAAGGCCGCAGGTTTCGGGCATGTTGACGTGCACAACCTGAGCGCTGGTGTCGTGGCATTGCATGTGGGCGTGAAATGCTGAGGCATACCGACCTGTAAGCCTGTGCCCCCCATTTGAGGGAGCACTCTGTGAGCGGCATCTCCATTACACTCGGATGGGCTGCGGCATATGCATAAAAAACAATAATCCAAGTCACGATCCTGGCTTTGACGCAATCCACCCCGGAGACGGTTTCTTTATGGCTCCTGCCTGCCCTCAATGCATCGCTCCATTTCGGCCAGCCCTCATGGCGCTCGGGTGCGGCCTGCTTTTGGTGGCCTGCGGTGATGGTGCCGGAGGGAAGGCGGCGTTCCAGACGGCCTTTGCTACTTCTCAGTTCTGAAATCAAACTAGTTGAAGAGGCCCAGGCCCGCAATGCGATTGCCATTTTCTTTTTAATGAGCACAAAATAAGATCATTGCGAATAACATAAGCGAATTAAGATCATCTGCAAAGATTGACTATATCGGTGATTTTCGGGGGAAAAAAGAGTTGAAAAATGCCACCAACTGAAGATGTTGAACCTCTGCAAAACCCATTGCGATAAGATATTTTTTGAAGGTATTAAATTGATTCTTAAAGGGTAATAATATGTTCTTTATGAGGCGAATTTTTGAATTTTTATTGCTCAGCATGTTTATTTCTGTGGGCGCCCTCGCGCAGACCATTGTGGAGCCCGTTCTTGGCGCTGGTGATATCGTGCGAGTTACCGTTTTCCACAATCCCGATTTGAGTACAGAATCCCGAATCAATGAGTTAGGACAAATAACTTTTCCTTTGATTGGGAAAGTGGCGTTGGGTGGCCTTTCAGTGACTGCAGCCCAAGATAAAATCGCCAAGCAACTTAAAGACGGTGGTTTTGTTGTCAAGCCGCAAGTGAGCATTTCACTCGTTCAAGTGAAAAGTAGCCAGGTTTCGGTTCTTGGGCAGGTGGCAAAACCTGGCCGATATCCCATCGAAACCGTGAACACCCGGGTATCGGAAGTTATTGCGGCAGCCGGCGGGGTTTTGCCGGCTGGCTCAGATATTGTGACCCTCGTGGGCACCCGAAATAGCCAGCCGGTTAAATACGATATCGACTTACCTACTATTCTCCAAACGGGCGCACGCGACCAAGACATGGTTGTTGCCAACGGTGACATCATCCACGTAGACCGTGCGCCAAACTTCTTCATCTATGGAGAAGTTCAAAGGCCAGGCGCCTTTCGGTGGGAGCGTGGCATGACCGTCCTGCAGGCGATGGCACAGGCCGGTGGTCTCACCCAACGCGGTACCGAGCGGGGCATTCGAATCCACCGGCGTAATCCCCAAGGAGGCACCAACATCATCGAGCCAAAAATGGTCGATCCCATTGATCGAGATGACGTGGTCTACGTCCGCGAATCGATTTTCTGAGGTTCAATCATGCCCATGTCATTTTCGCAATACCTGAGAATCATTTGGTCCAGAAAGTGGTTGGCGCTTTTTTTATTTGTGGTCGTAGCTGGG
>CANHBY010000054.1 GCA_947458895.1 Burkholderiales bacterium
ACAGAGGCGAACCGCCAGATGAATAAAGCGCGTTATCGGGCTCGATGAGTGCGCCCATTTCCTGAGCCCGAGCCCACTCTTCGCCTTCGCCTTGGGTCAGCTCGAAGAGCTGAGCGGCGACCTGCTCAAAGCTCTTGACATCTCGGCGCTTGGCATAGACCTCCAGCAGCTTGGAGCGAATGGCCAGCCGGTCGGGATTGCTTCGGACAGCTTCCTTCAAGATTTCTTCGGCTTGAAGGTCTCGCCCGTAAGCCAAGTAGACATCAGCCTCGGCAACCGGGTCGACATCACCAATCGCATCAATCTGGCTGAGCGAGTAGCTCATGGAAGAGGCTGCCCCGGTTTCGTTGCGGGTGTCAATGTGCTGCCCGCCGCTGCCGCCAAAGAAGGAGTCAGGCTGCAAGCGGCTTTCGAGGAAGGAGGTCTCGCGGCCACCTTTGCGGCCCCGACTACTGAGCCAGTAAATACCGACACCAGCTAACAAAGCGATCAAGCCACCACCGATCATCAGCACGAGAGAATTATCGCCAAATAGACTCATAGAGGCCGAGGGTTCACTGGCTGGGGCGGCCAGTGTATTTGGGGCCGAGGCAATCTCGGGCGGATTGGGAGTCGCACCTTGAACGTTCACCGAAGGGCTGGAACCTGAGGACTCCGCAGGCAACGGGACAGGGGGCGGCTCTGCCGCTGACGCTGCAGCTGGCGCTGGCGCTGGTACTGGTGCTGGCTCAGTCACCGGTGCCGAGGCTGCCACTGTTGCTGGTGGAGCGACGGGGGCTGCGGGCTCAGTATTTGGCGTCGTGGCTGTCTTGATGCCGCGCAGTTCACGAATGTTTTTGTCCAGTTCGGCCACCCGACCACTGATGGCCTGGGCCTCGCGCTCCTTGGCAATTTGGTCTTCTGCCGATGGCTTGCCATTACGGGCCCCGCCTTGAGCCAAGATCAGCTTGCCTTCAGATGTGTTGGCGGGCTTGGTTTCGCGAACCTCAGCGGTCACTTTGCCTGAGGCCTTCTTGCCGTCAGCAGAGGGCTTATCTACGACAGGGGCAGAATCGGCCAAGCGCTGAGCGTAGCCACGGAAATCCGCGCTCTGAGCACGAATTTCACCGAGTGCTTCTGAGGGCGAAATAGCAGCTGCCTTCAAAGCAGAGGGCACATTCAACACCACTCCCGCCTTCAGACGATTCATGTTGTTGTCGATGAATGCGCCCGAATTTTCACGGTGCAATGCCACCAACATCTGCTCGAGAGAAACGCCACCACCCACGCGCTGGCTCGCGATGGACGACAGCGTATCACCGGACTTGACCCGGTAAGCCGTGTTGCCAGCAGTCTTTTCGGCAGGTGCTCTTTCTGCGGCCGGAGCTGGCGCAGGTTTAGGCCCGCGCACCGCATTGCTGCCGCCCACATTCGAGCTGCCTCCAGCGGTGCTCACCGAGGGAGCCGGGGGCGACGAGGAAATGGCCACCGGAGCCTCAACTTCCCTGGAAGCAGGTTTCGAAGGGGGGTCAACCAGCAGAGTGTATTCGCGAACCAAGCGACCAGTTGCCCAATTAAACTCAAGGATCACGTCAATAAAAGGCTCTTGCACCGTGCGGTCACTGCTCAAGACGATGACATGTCGGTCACCGCGCCGCTGCAAGTTGACCTGAGTTGCTGGGAGCACAGCGCTGTAATCAACCCCAGCAGCCCGATAAGCCTCGGGGGAAGCTAACCGCACCTTGAGGCTAGAGGACTCCTCAGAAGAAATCGATGAGACGTCGATTTCTGCTCTCAGGGATTCGCCTAGTACAGATTGCACTGTCAAACGCCCCAGTCCCAAAGCCCAGGCGCCCGAAGCAGGCACCAACATGGCAGCAACAGCGACGGATGTCAGCGCAAAGCGGCCAAATTGAAGTGGATCTCTTTTCAAAACGTCTCCCATCTCGTCAAAACGTGTGTGGTCTCGTAGTCAATCTATTTGGAGAGCTTGCATAGCACGCTGAACGCTCGGTAGAGCTTAGCCGCCCGCTAGCCATGGCCGCTGTCGAAAGATACCAAGGGATTCGAGGGCCTAAGGCTGACCGGGCTCGAAACAGACTGCATTAAGGGGAATTTACCCGTGAATTATTGCCCAAAAGCAACCCACAAGCCGATGATGACCGATTTTCGACTCAGGGAGCCTCTGCAAAACCCATCGTGGATGATCGCGCCGTTCCTAGATAGGGGATGCAAGGCGGATTTTGCGGCCTGTAGCGGGTGCTACAGGCAAAAAAGCCAACGCCGCATACCCTATCTAGGAACGGATGCGGTCCCCACGAGGGGTTTTGCAGAGGTTCCCTCAGGCGGCGAGGCGCCCTTGCTCCAAACGAAGCAGGCGGTCGCAGCGCAACGCCAAAGTTTCATCGTGTGTCACAACGACGGTGGCCATCCCACGATCACGACCAAGCAACAGCAATAAGTCGAATACGGTTTGGGCTGTATTTCGATCCAGGTTACCTGTGGGCTCATCAGCCAATAAGCAAGAAGGCTGGCCGACCAGGGCGCGCGCGATGGCCACACGCTGGCGCTCGCCACCTGAGAGCTCCGAGGGCCTGTGGTGCAAGCGGTGGCCGAGCCCCACCTGCGTCAGAACCGCTTCGGCCTGAGGCAGGGCTAGGTCGCGAGGCATGCGCCGGATGCGCAGGGGCATCGCCACGTTGTCCAAGGCGGTGAATTCCGGCAGCAAATGATGAAACTGGTAAACGAAGCCCAGATGCTGATTGCGCCATTGGCCTTGCTGACTCGCATTGAGCGTTTGGAATGCTTTCCCATACAAACTCACCACCCCATGGGTGGGGGCCTCTAACCCCCCCAGCAGGTGCAACAGAGTGCTTTTCCCAGAACCTGAGGCGCCCACGATCGCCACGGTCTGACCCGCTTGCACATGCAGGTTGACGTTCTGCAGAACCATCACATCCAAGTCACCCTCTTTGAAGCGCTTGGACACGCCCTCAGCGGCAAGCACCACCTGAGCCCCAGCCTCACTCATAACGCAGAGCCTCCGCCGGTTGAATGCGGCTGGCGCGCCAGCTTGGGTAGATCGTTGCCACGAAAGCCAAGACCAGCGAAATGAGCACGATGGGGATGATGTCATCACGCTGGGGGTCGCTGGGCATGCGCGTGATCAGATAGATACTCGGATCCAGGAAGTTGATGTGAAGCATGCGCTCGATGCCAGAGACGATGGCATCGACATTAAACGCCACCAGCAGGCCCATGGCCACGCCCGCAAAGGTTCCGATCACGCCGGCCGCAGCGCCCTGAACCATGAAGATTGCCATCACCGAGCGCGGGCTGGCACCCAGCGTACGCAGAATGGCAATGTCAGCGCGCTTATCCGTCACCGTCATGACCAGCATGGAAACCAGGTTAAAACTGGCCACGGCCACGATCAGCGTCAAAATAATGGACATCATGCGCTTTTCAACCTGCACGGCGGCGAACCACTGCTGGTTGGTGCGCGTCCAGTCGCGCACCTGTACACCCTCGCCGAGCATGGCCTGAAGCTCATGTGACACCTCGCGGGCACGGTGCAGGTCACGCAGCTTCAACTGCACGCCGCTGACGCCCTCCACCCGGAACAGCTTGGCGGCGTCGTCAATATGAACGAGCGCCAGGGCGCTGTCGTATTGGTAATGCCCAGAGCTAAAGAGCCCCGTGACAGTGAACTGCTTCAGGCGCGGCATGACACCTGCAGGGGTCAGTTGCCCACTGGGGGCAACCAGCGTCACTTTGTCACCCAGGCGCACACGCAGCTGCCGGGCCAGTTCGCTGCCTAACAAAATTCCCCACTCGCCGGGCATCAGGCTCTTCAGGCTGCCGTCAATCACCTGGCCCTCCAAATCCGTGACCTTGATTTCATCGGCAGGCGAGATGCCTCGCACCATGGCACCCAGAACATCATCGCCCCTGGCAACCAAGGCCTGGGCGGCCACGAAGGGAGCCGCACCAAGGACCTCAGGGTGACGAAGGGCCCCCTCAGCAACCGTCCCCGGATCACGGAGCGGAGCACCCGAGGCACCCAGCGCCTCCACATGGGCCACCACCGAGAGCATGCGGTCACGAACTTCTTTCTGGAAACCATTCATGACTGACAGCACAATGATCAGCGCAGCGACTCCCAGCGCGATCCCCAGCATCGAAATGGCCGAAATGAAAGAGATGAATCCATTGCGGCGCCCCACCCGACCTGACCGGGTGTAGCGCCATCCAATTTCAAGTTCGTAGGGCCAGCTCATGGAAGTGGGATGCTACAGGAGGAAGCCAGATAATCGGGAACTTAATGTCCCCGCTTCAACCCATGCCTGACGCTGTTCACTACATCATCCCCTTCGCCCATGCCAGCACCGAGGCATGCGCTCGGGCTTTGAGCACGCTTAAGCTGCCGCGCCTGGGTGCCCTGGCAGCCCGCTGGGCCCTGATCAGCGCAGACGATGGGGATGACTTCTCTCTCTCGCCCCCCCACGAGCGTGCACTGGCAGCGGCGTATGGTTGGACAGGTGCGGCAGGTGTAATGCCCTTCGCGGCATGGTCGGCTCGCCGAGATGGGATCGACACAGGCGACCTGGCTTGGGGCTTGCTGACCCCCGCGCACTGGCATGTAGGGCGAGATCACATCACCCTGCTGGACCCCGAATCACTGGCGCTGAATGATCAAGAGTCTCGCGATTTTTTGGACGCGGTCCGTGAATTGTTCGAGAGCGAAGGTTTCCTGGTCGCCTTTGGCGCCACTGATCGCTGGTATGTTGCCCATGAAAGCCTGGCCAACCTGCCCTGCGCCAGCATCGACCGCGTGATCGGCCGTAACGTCGATATCTGGCTGCCCTCCGGCCCTCAAGCACGCCTGATCAGAAGGCTGCAAAACGAGGTTCAGATGTTGCTCTATCGAACCCCCCTGAATGATGATCGACTGGTCAGGGGGCAGCTTTCGGTCAACAGCTTCTGGCTGAGCGGCTGTGGCCGCCACCAACCCTGTGGCGACGCCGAAGTGCATGTTCTCGACGCATTACGAGCCCCTGCCCTGCAACAAGACTGGGAAGCCTGGGGCCAGGCTTGGCAATCCCTTGACGCCGATGCGTTGGCTGGCCTGGCTTCGCAAAGCCATGTGACACTGACACTTTGTGGCGAGCGTGGCTCGGTCTCACTGGCCCATGAGGGCTCTGCCAGCTGGCGCCGTTGGACTTCCAGCCTTCTGCAGCGATGGCGCTCACCCTCCCCTGAAATGCTTCTTGGAAATCTCTGATGAACTCCCCCACCATCAAGGCACGCGATGTCCCACCCAGGGCCATCTGGGCCCTTGAACAAGCAGGGGTGACGCCTCTGCTGGCCAGGCTGTTCGCAGCTCGCGGCGTACGCAGCGCCGATGATCTCGACGATGGCTTGGCCAAACTTCTGCCGCCCAATACCTTGCTCGGCGCTGAGACTGCGGCTAAGCAACTGGCCCAGGCGATTGAGGCGCGCGAGCGCATTTGCGTCATTGCCGACTACGACTGTGATGGGGCCACTGCCTGTGCCGTCGCTCTGCGTGGCTTGGCGCTGCTGGGTGCACCCGCCGACATGCTGACCTACCTGGTGCCTGACAGGGCGCTGCATGGCTATGGGCTCACGCCCACCATCGTCGATCTGGCGATGGAACAAACGCCACGCTGGTTGCTCACGGTCGACAACGGCATCGCCAGCTTGGCCGGTGTGTCGCACGCAAGATCTCGGGGCCTGGGCGTGATCGTCACCGATCACCACCTGCCGGCACTCGAAAATGGTGTCATCGTGCTGCCTGAGGCTAACGTCATCGTGAATCCCAGCCAGCCGGGCTGCGGCTTCGAGAGCAAAAACCTCGCCGGGGTGGGCGTGATGTTTTATGTGCTCTTAGCGCTTCGCAGCGAGTTGCGTGAGCGCGGCATGTTCGACACCGCCAACCAACCCCGGCTCGATACTTTGCTGGACCTCGTGGCTCTGGGCACCGTGGCCGACGTGGTCAAGCTCGACGCCAACAACCGACGCCTGGTAGCCCAAGGCCTGAGGCGCATTCGCCAGGGAAAAATGCACGCCGGGCTCGCCGCGCTTTTTGCAGTCGCCAGCCGCAACCCTGCGCAAGCCAGTGGTTTTGATTTTGGTTTTGCACTGGGGCCACGCATCAACGCCGCAGGCCGTTTGGCTGACATGACGCTGGGCATCGAATGCCTGCTGACCGATGACCCAGGCCGTGCTACCGAATTGGCTCAACTGCTGGACGGCATCAACCGCGAGCGCCGAGAGGTGGAATCCACCATGCGCGACGAAGCAGAGGCCTGGCTGGAATCGATCCTGGGCGTGGATGCAAGCGGTGAAGCGCAAGTGCCCTGCGCACTGGCTATTTTTAGACCCGACTTTCATGAAGGGGTGGTGGGTATCGTCGCATCGCGCCTGAAAGATCGCGTGCACCGCCCCACCTTTGTGTTTGCACAGGGACACGACGGGCTGCTCAAGGGCTCTGGCCGCTCCATCCCCGGCTTTCACCTGCGAGACGCGCTCGATCTGGTGAGCAAGAGGCATCCCGGTGTGCTGAAAAAATTTGGTGGTCATGCCATGGCGGCCGGTTGCACACTGGGCCCCGATGACTTCCCCACTTTTGATTCAGCGTTTCAACAAGTCGCCCAGGAATGGCTCACCCCCAGCGCCCTGGCCCAGCAGGTCTTGAGTGATGGGCCCCTGGGCCCCGAGCATTTCAACGCCGCCACGGTCCAATCTTTGGATGCCCAGGTATGGGGTCAAGCCTTCGAGGCTCCCTTGTTCAGCGACGAGGTCGAGGTCGTGTCTCAACGTTTGCTCAAGGATCGACATCTCAAGCTCAGCGTGAAACACGGGGGCACGCTGCGCGAGGCCATCTGGTTCAACCACAACGAGCCGGTGCCCAACAAAGTACTGCTTGCCTATCGCCTGAGCATCAATGAGTACAACGGCCAGCAGCGGGTTCAAATGGTGGTGGAGGCAGCCACGTCATAGCCAAGGCTTGTTGCTCAAGATAAGAGATAAGCTCTTAGGAGAACCTCTGTAGGGAACGACGAACAGACACCTACAATGGTGCCTCGATGTCCCCCTTCACACAGCACACCCCCCCCGCTTGGCTAAACGCTGACCTGCACTCTCACTCGGTCATATCCGATGGGACCCTGGAGCCAGAGGTATTGGCGGCGCGAGCCAAAGCCAACGGCGTTGATCTCTGGTCACTGACCGACCATGACGAAATCAGCGGTCAACAACGGGCGATGAACGCCGCCCAGGGCTGTGGGCTGCCTTACCTGACCGGCACCGAAATATCGATTTCTTTTGTAGGGTGCACAGTGCACATCGTGGGCCTGGGCTTCGACCCCCACAACGAGGCGCTGCTTGCTGGCCTGCAAGCCACTCGCAATGGCCGACTAGAGCGAGCTCATGAAATTGCAGCCGGCTTGGCCAAGGCGGGTATCCATGGGGCGTTCGAAGGTGCCCTGCGCTATG
>CANHBY010000055.1 GCA_947458895.1 Burkholderiales bacterium
GGCCACCGAGCAAGCGACATTTCAGCCTTGACACGACACTAGGGACTGTTCGGAAAGTCCTCGCCAAGCATAAAACGGTCTCTTGAAGTGCTCTGCGGCGTTGCAAATGCTCGCAATACCTACTGGTATTGCTGTGCCGTGCGCCTTGCAGCTCACTCCAATAGACCATTTTCTGCCTGACAACGACTTTCCGAACAGCCCCTAGAATTTAAACATAGTGAATCGCTGCACGACCCATCGTCGGTGATCGCGTCTTTCCAGGGCAGGGGGTGCAAGGCGAATTTTGCAGCCTGCAGCAGCTGCAGGGCCAAAAATCCATCGCAGCAAACACAGCCCAGGAAAAAATGATTTTCACCGCAATGGGTCATGCGGAGGTTCAACAGCCTTAAGGGCCATCCCAGAAGGACACACCATGAAACTCCAAGCCGACAAAATCGATGGCTCAAACGCCATCTCACGACACGCCGCACAAGGCGTGGTCGTGAATGGGATCACTTACACCCACAGCCTCATCGTGCCCTGGCAGGGTGAGATCAAGGACTGGGGCGTTGAAAATTTTTCCGCGCTCACCGAAGCACATTTCAGTACCCTTTGCGAGCTGCGCCCCGAACTGGTGATTTTTGGCAGCGGCGCGCGAATGCGGTTCGCTCACCCCTCGCTGTTGAAAACCCTGATGGCACAGGGCATTGGCGTGGAGTGTATGGACACTCCTGCGGCCTGCCGCACCTACAACGTCTTAATCGCTGAGGGGCGCTCTGTGGTGGCCGCACTTTTGTTTGATCCAGTCGTTTTGGTGGCGCATACGGTTGGCGAACCTTCCAAATGATGCTTATAAAAAATCCTGCGCCCACTGGTACTTTATAATCTGCGGTTAAGCCTCGGGAAGGCAATCAAAAAACCGCGTAGTGAATTGCGCCAAGCTCTCCGGTTTGGACGCAAGCAAACAGTGCAACAGCCGCGCTTGAAAGCGCGGTCGCCACTGGCACGCAGGGTTTTGAACAGCCCCCCTGAAGGGCGTACTTTTTGGACGTATCTTTTTGGACGTATCTTTTCCGACAAGCTCAATGACGCCTGCCATCAACAAACCCCTGCCGGAACTAGAAGCGCTTGCCACCAGCGGCGTGAAGTTCACGCCCCAAACTTTTGCTGGGAAAATTGTTGTTCTGTATTTTTACCCCAAAGACAATACCCCGGGCTGCACCACCGAAGCTACTCAGTTTCGTGACCACCATGCCGATTTTGTAAAAGCCGGCGCCGTGGTGTTGGGTGTTTCGCGTGACAACATGGCTTCCCACGAGTCATTCAAGACCAACCTCGAATTACCCTTTGAATTGATCGCCGACACGGAAGAAAAACTTTGCCACATGTTTGGTGTGGTAAAAAACAAAATCATGTACGGCAAAAAGGTCAAGGGCATCGAACGGAGCACCTTCCTGATTGACAAGCAAGGTGTACTGCGTGCGGAGTGGCGTGGCCTGAAGGTGCCTGGGCATGTCGAGGAAGTGCTCAAAGCAGTTAAGGCACTCAAAAAATCAGGTTGAGGATGCTGAGCGTCTCGTTGTCAGTGCTCACACCACCCGATCACCGCCGCGCACCTAGTGCAGTGTTTCACTCCTTCTGGAACACAAAACCGCACCTTTTGGATCAGGGCTGCGTTGCAAATCCTCGCGATACCAGGCGCTGTCGCTGTGGTTTGCGCCTTGCCCTGACCCAAAATTTATCGCTTTTATTTGTTCGATCAAGGGCAAAACACTGCTCCAGCGCTTCGTTCGTGTCCATTGCTTCAAGCCGCGCCCTTTGTTGCGCGGCTTTTTGCTGATTCGCTCTCCTTTTTTTGGTAGACCCTTCATATGCCTTTGCCCAAGCCGCCTACCAAACGAGCCACCATGCTGGCTGACACTGATTACCAAGTCAAAGCAGCGCCCAAAGCTGGCAAACGGAGCGCGCCAGTCGTGGCTGCTGCACCAACCAAAGCGGTTCCAGCGCCGCAAGCTGCTGTGAAAGCAAGCTCTTCAGCGCCCCCTCGAAAAGCTCCTGCCAAACAAGCGGTGGTGCCGGCGGCCAAGGTAGCAGCTGCACCGGTCGTGAAGGCCTCACCGGCAGCGGCTCACCATCCACGATCGAAGCGCACGGCCACCGAAGGCCCGCCCAAGCTGTTCGTACTCGACACCAACGTGCTGATGCACGACCCCATGAGCCTGTTCCGGTTCGAAGAGCACAACATCTATCTGCCCATGATCACGCTCGAGGAGCTGGATGGGCATAAAAAAGGCATGACTGAAGTGGCGCGTAACGCCCGCCAGGTCAGCCGCGATCTGGATGCGCTGGCGGCTAACATGAGCGAGCGCGATGACCAAGGCATGACCGACGGTCTGCCTTTGGCAGCCACAGGGCATCAGGAAGCCCGTGGCAAGCTTTTCTTCCAGACCAATTTGGTCAATGTCACGCTCCCCGCAGGGCTGCCCCAGGGCAAGGCTGACAACCAGATTTTGGGTGTGGTGCAGGCTTTGCGTGAGCAACAGCCTCAACGCGATGTGGTGCTGGTGTCCAAGGACATCAACATGCGCATCAAAGCCCGCGCACTCGGCTTGCCAGCGGAAGACTACTTCAATGACAAAACGCTCGACGACGGCGATTTGCTCTACAACGGCGTGCTGGCTTTGCCTGCAGATTTCTGGGACAAGCACGGCAAGACGATGGAGAGCTGGCAGCAGGGCGGCATGACGTTCTACCGCATCAGCGGCCCACTGGTTCCTGAGTTGCTGATCAACCAGTTCGTTTACCTCGAAGTGCCTGGCGCTGCACCCTTGCACGCCAAGGTGACTGAAATCACCGGCAAGACTGCGGTTCTGCGCACCCTGCGCGAGTTCACCCACCAGAAAAATGCGGTCTGGGGCGTGATGGCTCGTAACCGTGAGCAAAACTTTGCGCTTAACCTGCTGATGGATCCAGAGTGCGACTTCATCACGCTGACCGGCACCGCAGGAACAGGCAAGACCCTCATGACGCTGGCCGCCGGTTTGAGCCAAGTGATGGACGAGCGCCGCTACACCGAAATCATTGTGACGCGCGTAACCGTGCCTGTGGGCGAAGACATCGGTTTCCTGCCGGGCACTGAGGAAGAAAAAATGAGCCCCTGGATGGGCGCATTGGACGACAACCTCGAGGTTCTTGCCCGCAGTGATGGCAGCGCTGGCGAGTGGGGCCGTGCGGCCACCAACGAATTGGTACGCAGCAAGATCAAGATCAAGAGCTTGAACTTTATGCGCGGGCGCACCTTCCTCAACAAGTTCGTGATCATCGACGAAGCGCAAAACCTGACCCCGAAGCAAATGAAGACCTTGATCACCCGGGCAGGCCCGGGTACAAAGATTGTCTGCCTCGGCAACCTTGCGCAGATCGACACCCCCTACCTCACCGAGGGCAGCTCGGGCCTCACCTATGCAGTCGACCGATTTAAGGGATGGCCGCACAGCGGCCACGTGACGCTTGCACGCGGTGAACGCTCGCGCTTGGCTGACTTTGCATCCGAAGTGCTTTAACGCTAGGCACGAACTCGTGCTGAGGAGCCACCACAAAGTGGTGGCTCTGAAAAAGCCGAAAGAAGATGCTGTTTATCGGGCGATAGTGACCTGGAGGCACACCTATCTTAAGGCGATGGGAACTCTGCTCGGCCAACAACCCTTGCGCACCGTGCTTGCTCGCCTTTTCGCAGCAGGCTTGTTGTTCTTGGCGACCATGGCTGCAATCGCTGGCCCTGATGAAAGCGCTGATCCCGTTGAAATTCTGCTCAAGGAAAGAGGCCTTATTGCCGTTGAGTCGGTGCTGGCTCCTGCGCTTCAAGTCACAGCGCCGGTTATGCGGCCCACAGTACAGCCCACACCAGAGTCACCAATTCAGCCAACATCTAAGCCCACGGCCAGCCTAGGCCAACGGATGCTTGGCGGCGCGCCAGACACAATCATCACGGCCATGAATTTCTTGGGGGTTCCCTACCGCCTTGGCGGAACCAACTCGCAGATGGGGTTTGACTGTAGCGGCTTCACACGGCATGTTTTCGAGCAAAGCCAGGGCATTGTTTTGCCGAGGCTAGCTGACGATCAAGCCAATTCTGCGGGAATGGAAAGCGTGGGGCGTAACGAAGTTATGCCCGGTGACTTGGTGTTTTTCAACACCCTCTCGCGTACTTTTTCTCATGTTGGTATCTACGTTGGTGAGGGAAGGTTTATTCACTCGCCCCGCACTGGCGCGTATGTTCGGATGGATGACATGCGCCAGGACTATTGGAGCAGGCGCTTCACCGGCGCACGTCGGGTGCAGGGGGCAAGACGTGACCCCAACCCCAAACTCACGTTCGTTCCACAAGACTTTGCCAGCGATCTTTACGCGCACTAAGAGCTCAGGCAGGCGGCAGAATCAAGGGCATGCCTTACCCCATCATTCCGATTTTTGATCAGCGGCTGCCCAAAGTGATGCAGTCCCACGGCCAGCCCTCCAATCCGCCGACCGACCTGTTGCAAGACCTGCTCGGCCGAGCGCTGCGTGAGCTGAGAATATCCGTCACTGATCGCTGCAATTTTCGTTGCCGCTACTGCATGCCCCGAGAGACCTTTCATACGGAGCATGCGTTCCTTGGCCCATCTCAGCTGCTGAGCTTTGATGAGATCACGCAGCTGGCAGCCGCACTCACCTCGCTGGGCGTCGAGAAAATCAGGCTGACTGGTGGAGAGCCCTTGTTGAGGAAAAATCTCGAGACACTGATTGCCTCATTGGGCGACCTGCGCACAATCCACGGCAAGCCGCTTGACCTCGCGCTCACCACCAACGGCTCAGCCCTGCGCCACCAGGCCAGGGCGCTGCGCGCCGCAGGCCTGCGCCGAATCACGGTGAGCCTGGACGCCATGGATGAAGCGGTCTTCCAACGCATGAGCGATGCGGCATCGTCTTCTGCTCGGCAAGTACTGCAAGGCATTGATGCTGCTGTGCAGGCAGGCTTCGAGCAGATCAAGGTCAACATGGTGGTGCAGCGTGGCGTCAACGATGACCAGATCCTGCCCATGGCGCGCCACTTCCGCCGCATGCCCATCAGTCTTCGATTCATTGAGTACATGGATGTGGGCGGAAGCCTGGGTTGGCACATGGCTCATGTCGTGCCCTCTACCGAAGTGCTTGAATGCCTGCGCAATGAATTCGAGCTGGAGCCTTTAGCGCCTCAGAGCCCTTCAGAAACGGCCCAACGCTGGCGCCATGCGCAGGGGGGCGGTGAAATCGGCTTGATCTCCAGCGTCACTCAGGCTTTTTGCGGCGAATGCACGCGCGCTCGGCTCTCGCCCGAGGGGCAACTCTACCTTTGTCTCTTCGCGCACCAGGGGCACGATTTACGCCAGTTGCTTCGCAGTGGCCGCAACCACGATGAGATCACCGCCGCCATCCAAGCGATCTGGTCAGGTCGAGCAGATAGGTACTCGCAGCTCAGGGGGCAAGACTCTCTAACACAAAGGCTGCCGAAGGTTGAGATGCATTACATCGGGGGATGAGTTTGCGGTTTCAGGCTGGGCGCCAAAAGATATCGGCGCCACGTGTGGGTCGTGAAGAAGCTGAGGCAAAGAAAGCCTCTGAGCATGCGACCTAGGGCGTGTCATCAATTGATGACACGCCCTAGAGCAGCCCCTAAAAACCAACGCGGCCCAGTCTGGGGCCGCGTTGATTTGAAGCTCGCTCAGCGCTTGGCCAGGCGCTGCCAGGTTTCGACCACACTGTCAGGGTTCAGAGAGATCGAGACGATGCCCTCGGCTGCCAGCCAGTCGGCGAAGTCAGGGTGGTCGCTGGGGCCTTGGCCGCAAATGCCCACGTACTTGCCCACGGCGCGGCAGGCGGCGATGGCGCGCGAGATCAAGGCCTTCACAGCGGGGTCTCGCTCATCGAAATCTTTGGCCAATACTTCCATGCCCGAGTCGCGGTCCAGGCCCAGGGTGAGTTGGGTCAAGTCGTTGGAGCCAATGGACATGCCATCAAAGTACTCAAGGAACTGCTCGGCCAAGATGGCGTTGCTGGGAACCTCGCACATCATGATCACGCGCAGGCCGTCTTGCCCGCCCAATGCGGCGCGCTTGTGACCGCGCTCGGCCAGCATGTCGGTGACCTGCTTGGCTTGGCCCAGGGTGCGCACAAAAGGCACCATGATTTCGACGTTGGTGAGCCCCATGTCAATACGCACTCGCTTAAGGGCCTCGCACTCCATGGCAAAAGCCTCGCCGAATGACTCACTGATGTAGCGTGAGGCACCTCGGAAACCGAGCATCGGATTTTCTTCCTCGGGCTCATAGCGTGAGCCGCCGATGAGTTTGCGGTATTCGTTGCTTTTGAAATCGCTCAGGCGAACGATCACGGGCTTAGGCCAGAACGAGGCGGCGATGGTGGCAATGCCTTCAGCCAGTTTGTCGACATAGAAAGCGCGCGGCGAAGCATGGCCGCGCGCCACCGATTCAACCGCCTTCTTGAGGTCGATATCGATGTTGGGATAATCGAGAATGGCTTTAGGGTGAACGCCGATGTTGTTGTTGATGATGAACTCGAGGCGCGCCAAGCCGACACCCCCATTGGGCATTTGGGCGAAGTCAAAGGCCAGTTGAGGATTGCCCACGTTCATCATGATCTTCACGGGGCAATAGGGCAGCTCACCCCGAACCACTTCGGTCACTTCGGTTTCGAGCAGGCCGTCGTAGATGTAGCCTGTGTCGCCCTCAGAGCAGGCCACGGTCACCAAGGCACCATTTTTTAGCAGCTCAGTGGCGTCGCCGCAGCCCACCACAGCCGGGATGCCCAATTCACGCGCAATGATGGCGGCGTGACAGGTGCGCCCTCCCCGGTTGGTGACGATGGCTGAGGCGCGCTTCATGACGGGCTCCCAGTTGGGGTCGGTCATGTCGGTGACGAGCACATCGCCGGGCTGGACCTGGTCCATCTCGGTGATGCTGTGAACGATGCGCACGGGGCCGGTGCCAATCTTTTGGCCAATGGCGCGGCCTTCAGCCAGCACAGCGCCCACGCCCTTGAGCTTGTAGCGCTGCTCGGCTTTACCTTCTTGCTGGCTTTTGACGGTTTCGGGACGCGCCTGCAGGATGTAGATCTTGCCGTCGGCGCCGTCTTTGCCCCACTCGATGTCCATGGGGCGGCCGTAGTGTTGCTCGATGATGAGTGCGTAGCGCGCAAGTTGCATCACGTCATCGTCGGTCAGAGAAAACCGATTGCGCTGCTCGGGCGAGGTTTCGACCGTTTGAACCAACTTGCCGTGAACGGCGCGGTCGGCCTCGGGAGCAAACTCCATCTTGATGAGCTTAGA
>CANHBY010000056.1 GCA_947458895.1 Burkholderiales bacterium
ATGGATCCTCGACCCTGCTGAGGCTAAAAAAGACCCCTGGCCTAAGACCCTCCAAGAGGCCGGCAGCTGGCGGTTCGACTTCGCCGGCCAGCGCTGGATCAAGCCCTGAGCTTGCCCACCTCACTCCCTTTTTGCAGTTCCATCATCACGTCACAGGAGGGCCTCATGGCCCCTAAAGTCTTTATCAAAACATTTGGCTGCCAAATGAACGAGTACGACTCGGACAAAATGGCAGATGTGCTTCAAGCCGCCGAGGGCTATGAGCCAACCTCCAATGTGGAGGAAGCCGACCTGATTTTGTTCAACACCTGCTCGGTGCGTGAAAAGGCACAGGAAAAAGTCTTCAGCGACCTGGGCCGCGTGAAGCATCTCAAATCCAAGGGCGTGATGATCGGTGTGGGGGGCTGCGTAGCCAGCCAAGAAGGGGCTGCCATCATTGAGCGTGCGCCCTACGTGGACGTTGTCTTCGGGCCTCAAACTCTGCACCGCTTGCCTGCCCTGCTCGCTCAGCGTAAAAAAGAATTGCGGCCACAGATCGACATCAGTTTTCCTGAAATCGAAAAATTTGACCACCTGCCTGCGGCGCGCGTGGTTGGCCCCACAGCCTTCGTCTCCATCATGGAAGGTTGCTCCAAGTACTGCAGCTATTGCGTGGTGCCATATACGCGCGGCGAAGAAGTTTCTCGACCCTTTGATGATGTGCTGACCGAAGTGGCTGGCCTGGCCAGCCAAGGGGTCAAAGAAGTCACGCTGCTGGGTCAAAACGTGAACGCCTACCGGGGCGCCATGGACACCACCAGCGAGGTCGCCGACTTTGCCATGCTGATCGAATACGTGGCCGACATCCCTGGCATCAAGCGCATCCGCTACACCACCAGCCACCCGAACGAATTCACACAACGCCTGATTGATGTTTACGCTCGCGTGCCGCAGTTGGTCAACCACCTGCACCTGCCGGTTCAGCACGGCAGCGATCGCATCCTGATGGCCATGAAGCGCGGCTATACCGCGATGGAATTCAAAAGCACCATTCGCAAACTGCGCGCGGTTCGGCCAGATATCACCGTCTCCAGCGACTTCATCGTGGGCTTCCCCGGCGAAACCGAAGATGACTTTGCAAAGCTCATGAAGCTGGTGGAAGACGTCGGCTTCGATGCCAGCTTCAGTTTCGTTTACAGCCCACGGCCTGGCACACCGGCTGCCGCCCTGACCGACGACACACCTCAAGACGTCAAACTCAAACGCCTGCAGATTTTGCAAGCCGTGATCGATGGCAATGCCAAGCGGATTGGCGACGGCATGGTGGGCTCGGTCCAGCGCCTGCTGGTGGAGGGCCCCTCTCGCAAGGACCCAGAAGAACTTGCCGGGCGCACTGAGTGCAACCGTACCGTCAATTTCAAGGGGCCCACTCGCCTGATCGGGCAAATGATCGATGCCCAGATCACGGCATCTTTTTCACATACGCTGCGCGGTGAAGTGGTGACCGAAGAAGTGGCGACCGAAGCATCGACCTCGTTCAGCCCGGCGGCCTAAAAAATTAGCCCAGCCTGAATGAAGCAGCCGAAGGGCTGGGCTGTGCTGGGCAGGTCAGTGCGTTACAAGCATGGCCTCGACCTCGGGCACTGCATACTCACGCCCCACCATTGCTCGGGCAAAAAGATAATTTTCGATGGCCATGGGGCTGAGGGCATCCATGTCGACATGTCCCTCGCGATCACATGGGAAACGCAGGGCACGGCCCTCGTGAAACAGAGATTGAAACCGAACTACATAAGACTGGGTCATCGAGTCCCCCTATCGCAGTAGCACCATAAGTGCCACTGTGGACCGGTTTATCGCGCGTAGCGGCCGAATAAGCGGCAGAAACACCACCCTTTTCTACCGTTTCAATCGTCAACCGACTCAAGGGAGGGCTGCCGTGCCCAAGCAGTTGCAGGATGGCCTCAGCTAGCCTTGCGAAACCCGCGCCACCACAGGCACGCGGCACAAGCAAGCACCATCGCACCGTAGGTGGCCATCTTGCCCTCGTTGCCAAAAATGACCAATCCGGCAACGAGCACGGCTGTGCAACCCGAACAAGCCCACAAGAAAAGCGGTCGCCAGGGCACGCCGCGCAGAGTTTTGAACCAAACCAGCTTGGCAAGCATCGAGGCCCAGATGGAAATACCCAGTGCTGGCGCAAAAAAATTCAGCACATGCCATAAAGCACCGATAAGAGTCATGATGAACAAGGAACCTCTGGAGCGGCATTCACAGGCCAGATGAAATCTGTGAGCTTGGCCAATAAGGGGAAGGGCGTGCGCCAATTCAGCGCAGCAACGTTAATCATCACATGGCCGCCCAGCGGCCAGCCGGAAATTTTACAATCGCTCCATGGCTGTCATTGCTTTGGGTTTGAACCATCTGACCGCTCCGCTGGAACTGCGGAGCAAATTCGCCCTGCCCGCTCGCGAACTGGGGCCAACGCTGCATGCCTTCAAGGCCCAAAGCTCGAGCTCACCCGAAGTCACGATCGTCTCTACCTGCAACCGCACTGAACTCTATCTCGGCCAGCCATCTGATCCGGGGAACCTCGGCCTCATCAGTCCTGCCATCGACTGGCTGGCAAAGACTGCGGGGGTCTCACCTCACACCGTGCGAGAACACAGCTACGTCTTCGAGGGACCTGCTGCTGCAAGGCATGCGTTCAGAGTGGCGAGCGGACTTGATTCCATGGTGCTGGGCGAGTCGCAAATTCTGGGGCAAATGAAAGCGGCCGTTCGTGAGGCAGCCTCTGCAGGCACCTTGGGCACCACCTTGCACCAAATGTTTCAGCGCTCCTTCGCCGTTGCGAAGCAGGTGAGAACATCCACTGAGATCGGCGCTCACTCCATCAGCATGGCCGCCGCCACCGTGAAGCTGGCCGCTCAGTTATTTGAAGATTTAGGCACCTTGAAGGTGCTCTTCGTCGGGGCGGGCGAAATGATCGAGCTGGTCGCCACCCATTTTGCAGCCCAGAACCCCCGAGCGATGGTGGTTGCCAATCGCACCCTTGAGCGCGGCGAAAAACTGGCCAGCCACCTCAATGCCGAGGCCATGCGCTTGGTTGACATGCCCGAGCGGCTGGGCGAATTCGATGTGGTCATCTCCTGCACGGCCAGCCCCCTACCGATCCTGGGGCTTGGAGCGGCCGAGCGCGCGCTCAAGACCCGCAAACGCCGGCCGATGTTCATGGTCGACTTGGCCGTCCCTCGAGACATCGAGCCCGAGGTGGGCCAGTTGGCCGACGTCTATCTCTACACCGTCGACGATCTCTCCTCGCTGGTCCAAACCGCCAGTGAAAAAAGGCAGGCAGCCGTCCAGCAAGCTGAAGCGATCATCGAAACGGGCGTGCAAAGCTTTGTGCATTGGCTCGATCAACGCAGCAGCGTACCCCTGATTCAAGCCCTGCAAGGCCAGGCGGATGAATGGCGAGCAATAGAGCTGGCAAGGGCCCACAAACTTCTGGCCAAGGGCGAGCCTCTGGACACGGTGCTCGAGGCACTCGCCAAGGGTGTCACCCAAAAAATGCTGCACGGCAGCCTGGCTGAGCTTCACGCCTCCCAAGGCCAGCACAGACAGCAGCTCGCACAAACGCTGTCTCGGCTGTTCCTGCGTAATGCAGATCAACTGCCGCCTGACAAGGGCGACAATTTTTCCTAGCGACCGTCGCACCTCACGTCACCCCCTAGTTCCCTGGCCTGCGCCGGGTCACTCCCCACTCTGATCGGCCTCATGAAAGACACCCTTCGTCAGCAACTTGAACGCCTCCAGATGCGCCTGAACGAGCTCGATGCCAACTTGGCCGATCCGCAAGTCGCCAGCGACATGAACCGCTACCGAACCCTCAGCCGGGAGCATGCCGAGGTGGCTGAGGTGGTCGACCTCTTTCAGCGTTTTGAGCAGCGCGAGCATGATCTGGCTGCCGCCCAAGATCTGCTGGACGACCCCGAGATGGCCGACATGGCCAAAGAGGAAATCGCCACCGCACAAAACGAGCTGGTCAAGCTGCAACAATCGCTGCAAACCGCCCTCCTCCCACGTGACCCAGACGATGAACGCGCAGCCTTCCTTGAAATTCGTGCCGGCACAGGAGGCGATGAATCCGCCCTGTTCGCGGCCGACCTGGCGCGCATGTACCTGCGGTTTTCTGAACGCCAGGGCTGGCGTTCAGAAGTGCTGTCTGAAAATGTGTCCGACCTCGGCGGCTACAAGGAAATCGTGTTGCGGATCGAGGGAGCCAATGTGTACGGCGAGCTGAAATTCGAGTCGGGCGGGCATCGCGTTCAGCGTATTCCTGCCACCGAAACCCAAGGCCGTATTCACACCAGCGCCTGCACAGTGGCCGTGTTGCCAGAGCCCGATGCCGAGGAAGAGGTTCAACTCAACCCGGCCGATCTGCGCATCGACACCTTCCGAGCCAGTGGCGCTGGGGGCCAACACATCAACAAAACCGACAGTGCCATTCGCATCACCCACCTGCCCACAGGTCTGGTGGCCGAGTGCCAAGACGACCGCTCCCAGCACCGCAACAAGGCCAAAGCCATGAGTGTCCTGGCCGCCAGGCTGCGCGAAAAAGAACGATCTGCACGCGCAGCCGCCGAAGCCGCCACGCGCAAAAGCCTTATTGGCACCGGCGACCGAAGCGACCGCATCCGCACCTACAACTTCCCTCAAGGTCGCCTCACCGACCACCGCATCAACCTGACGCTCTACAAGCTGCAGTTCATCCTGGACGGTGACCTGACAGATGTGGTGGAGGCACTGCAAGGCGCCCAGGCTGCAGAACAGTTGGCCCAACTTGAAAGCGGCGAGGCCTCTCTTTGAGCCTCTCGCTGGCTGCAGCCCTGAACCAAGCCAAAACCGCAGGGGTCGACCGGCTGGACGCCCAGCTCATGCTCGCCCACCTGCTGGAGAAAAATCGCTCCTGGGTGATTGCACACGCCGATGATGAGGTCCCTGCCCAACTGACCGCCCCCTGGGCTGTCCTTTTGACGCGTAGAGCGGCTGGCGAGCCGCTGGCCTATCTGGTGGGCGAAAAGGAATTTCACGGCCTGAGCCTCCAAGTCACGCAAGATGTCCTCGTTCCGCGCCCCGACACCGAAACCTTGGTCGACTGGGCCCTTGAGCGCTTGGCCCCCCTGGCACCCGACGCCAGAGTGCTCGATCTGGGCACAGGGAGCGGTGCGATTGCCTTGGCTGTCAAGCATGCGATTCCCCAAAGTGAAGTGTGGGCAGTAGACGCCAGTGCAGCCGCCTTGGCCGTGGCTCAAGCCAACGCCGTCCGGCTCGGCCTGCCCATTCAGTTTCGCCAGGGTCACTGGTGGCAAGCTGTTGAAACCCAGGCATTCGATTTGGCCGTCAGCAACCCGCCCTATATCGCCGAGGGAGACCCGCACCTCAACGCATTGATCCATGAACCCCTGCAAGCACTGAGCAGTGGCCCAGAGGGCATGGACGATCTGAGGGACATCATCCAGCACGCGCCCCACCACCTCACCCCTGGCGCATGGCTCCTGCTGGAGCATGGCTACAACCAAGCCGAGCAGGTTCAGAACTGTCTAACCGCTCGCGGGTTCACCGAGGTCCAGACACGAACCGACGCCGCGGGTGTCCCCCGCTGCACGGCGGGACGTTGGCCTAAACGAGACATATTTGACAACTCCGATTGATTCAGTGCAAAGCTCTGCCTCCCCATTGACGCGAAGGTCACGGTGAGCGCATCATGAATTTGTGATGGCTCAGTTTTGCTCGCTGCGGATCTGAGGCAGTGGTTGCCAGGAGGGTGGTCATGAGGTTGTTGACACGCGTTCTCAGCATGATGTTAGTCGTCACCACGGGCAGTGCCGCTGCACAGGACGGCTCGGGTCTCATGTTTTCCGAGAGCCGTTGGGTGCCGCTGAAAAGCCGGTCACCGACGCAACTGGTGAATAGCGAGTACCGCTCCCAATCGACCCTCGTACACAGCTTCTCCCTTGCTCAATTGAGCAAATCCATCCCACAAGGCACCAGAATCACCGGAGGGGTCACTTGGGGCAACACGACTTTGCTCACATCGGTTGATAACTTGGCTGGCACCAACGCGGGCGTCGATCAACGACTCAGCAACCCCAACATCTTGGCCAACATCCAGAGTCGCACCACAGCCTTCCTGGGTATTGGCCACACCCAAGATTCTGCAAACCCAGGTTGGCGCCTGAATGCTGACATGGGGCTGACCCTGGAGATGCCCACCGCTGGCCCCAGTTTCAACGCCAATGGGTACAGCCTCCAAAACACCTTGCGCGACGCCAAATTCGGCCCATTGATCCGCCTTAGGTTTTCCTACTCTTTCTAGGGCGTGTCAGGGCTCAAATGTCGTTTGATCGCGCCGCCATCAAGCCCGCTGGCTAGGGCTATGACGACGAGAAGCAACGACGCCATCGGGTTTGAGGGCCAGCAAGCAAGCGGTATTTGAACCCTGACACGACAATAGGACCAAGGTCAACTCTTGGGGATATTCTCACCCCAGGCCAACCGCTTGAGCCGGTTTGGCTTATAACCATGTCTTTGCCATTTTCAGCCCATCCAAGCGCTGCGTAAACCATGAGCGATGTTCACAAAATCATTGATGACCTTGTCAAATCAAACCACGTGGTCCTCTTCATGAAGGGATCTGCCCAGTTTCCAATGTGCGGCTTCTCAGGCCGCGCCATCCAGCTGCTCAAGGCCTCTGGCGCCACCGAGATCAAGACGTTCAACGTCCTGGAAAACGAAGCCGTGCGTCAAGGCATCAAGGAATATGCCAACTGGCCCACCATCCCTCAGCTCTATGTCAACGGTGAGTTCGTCGGTGGCTCTGACATCATGACAGAGATGTACGAAGCTGGCGAGCTGCAGCAACTGGTTGCCCCTACAGCCTGATGCCGGCATGAACCGAAGAGTCATCGTCGGCCTCACGGGCGCCTCGGGCGCCATTTACGGTGTTCGGATTCTCCAGCGTTTACGGGCCACTGGCCGCGAAACCCACCTCGTGGCCAGTTCTGCAGGCATTTTGAATGCCCACCACGAGCTGGGCCTGGACCGCAAGGCTCTCGAGGCCCTGGCCGACGTTGCCTACAACCCTTCTGACGTCGGGGCTGCCATCGCCAGCGGCTCCTTTGCCACCGAAGCCATGGTGGTCGCGCCGTGCTCCATGAAAACACTGGCGTCCGTCGCACACGGCATGTCAGACAACCTCCTGACGCGTTCCGCAGACGTCACCTTGAAGGAGCGCCGACGCCTGGTGCTCATGGTTCGCG
>CANHBY010000057.1 GCA_947458895.1 Burkholderiales bacterium
AGTGAAATGTCGTTTGATCGCGCCGCCATCAAGCCCGCTGGCTAGGCGCCACTGGAGTCACAAGCTTGGGCTATGACGACGAGAAGCAACGACGCCATCGGGTTTGAGGGCCAGCGAGCAAGCGGCATTTGAGCCCTGACACGACACTAGGGCAGTAAGACACCGTTTTTCGCACCAAGGGATATCAACGCGTATGGGCCTGCCGTCTATTTTTCAATCCAAGGACAAGGCCGACACGGCCCTTTCAGGGTCAGCCAGCGATCTGGCCGACGCAGTTCAGCAAGCGCGGGTTCGCGCTCGCCACCGACTCATCGGTGCAGCAGTGCTGGTGATGCTGGGAGTGATTGCCTTCCCTGTGTTGTTCGAAACCGAGCCTCGCCCTGTGGCTGTGGATATTCCGATTGAAATTCCGCGCAAGGAAACCGCACCGGCGCTGGCCATGCCCGAGGTCAAGCAGACCCCGCGGGTCGCCCCGACCGAGCCCATTCCAACCGAGGTCTTGACCGAACCCCTCGAAGAACCGGCCGCCGCCCGAGAAACAGCGCCTGCGAAGGCGGCGCATGATTCGTCCAAGCAAACCCCTTCGCCCTCGCCCTCGCCCTCGCCCTCGCCCTCTGCTGGCGCTGGCGCAGGTAGTCCGCGGCCCGAAGCAAGCCAAGAAAAATTGCTCAGGTTTGTGGTTCAAGTGGGTGCATTCTCCGAAAGTCAGGCCGTCCGAGAAACCCGACTCAAAGTGGAAAAAATGGGCTTTAAAACATTCATTCAAACCGCAGACACCCCTGACGGTAAGCGCACCCGTGTTCGGGTGGGCACGTTCAACTCTCGCGACGAAGCCGACAAGGTACAGGCCAAGCTGAAGGCCGCTGGGTTGCAGGCTGTGGTCCTCACGCTCTGACCCACCGTGGAATGGAGTTGGGTTGACGCAGTTCTCGCAGGCATTTTGCTGCTGTCGGTGGTGGTGGGTATGGTGCGCGGGCTGGTGTTTGAAATGATGTCACTTCTGGGTTGGTTGGTGGCCTATTTCGGGGCCCTGTGGTTGGCGCCTCAGTGGGCATCATGGCTGCCGGTTGGGCGGCCTGGCAGCGCCGAAAACGGGGCTGCTGCCTTGGTGATATCGTTTGTAGCGGTGTTGATCGTCTGGGGACTGATGTCGCGCTTGGTGCGCTGGTTGGTCCATGCCACGCCGCTGAGCCTGGTCGATCGCTCACTGGGTGCCTCTTTTGGCCTTTTGCGTGGCGCCTTGATTGTGCTTTGCGTGGTCACGGCAGTGTCGTTCACACCCTGGGCTCAAGAAGCTCGGTGGCAATCTTCTCAGGGTGTACGTTGGGCTGGCGAGGCCCTGGCTTTGATCAAACCTTGGCTACCGGGCCTGTTCGAAAAGTCGTTGTCGGCCAGGAAATGGTCTATTGGAGTGAGCTGCAAGGCGCAAAGCACAGCAATACCAGTAGGTATCACAGCGATACCAGTAGGTATTGCGAGCATTTGCAACGCCGCAGATCACTTCAAGAGACCGTTTCATGGTTGGCAAGGGCTTTCCGAACAGGCCCTAGTAGCTGATCTGTCTCGTTTTATTTCCGTCTAGCCTGAATGAAGGATAACTTGCGATGTGCGGCATTGTTGGCGTAATTTCACGCACCCCTGTGAACCAGTTGATCTACGACGCGCTGCTGCTCTTGCAGCACCGCGGGCAAGATGCCGCCGGCATCGTCACCATGCAAGACAACAAGTGCTTCATGCACAAGGCGCGGGGCATGGTGCGCGATGTCTTTCGTACACGCAACATGCGCGCCCTGCCAGGGGTCGTGGGCCTGGGCCAGGTTCGCTACCCCACGGCCGGCAACGCCTACAACGAAGAAGAAGCCCAACCCTTCTACGTCAACGCCCCCTTCGGCATTGTGCTGGTGCACAACGGCAACCTGACCAACGCTCACGCGCTCAAAAAAGAGCTGTTTGATGTCGACCGTCGTCACATCAACACCGACAGCGACACCGAGGTCTTGTTGAATGTGCTGGCCCACGAGCTCGAAAAGTCAGCCCGCGATTTACCGCTCACACCAGATGCCATCTTCAAAGCGGTCAGTGCCGTGCATCAACGCATCAAGGGCTCTTATGCCGTGATCGCCTTGATCGCTGGTCATGGGCTGCTGGCGTTTCGCGATCCATTTGGCATTCGCCCACTGTGTTTCGGGCGCGCCGACATGCCGGATGGCCCCGAGGTGGTGGTAGCCAGTGAAAGTGTGGCAATCGAAGGCACCGGCCACCAAATCACACGCGACGTGGAACCCGGCGAGGCCATTTTCGTGGACCTTGAAGGAAACATGCATTCACGCCAGTGCGCGGCTCACCCCAGCCTTCACCCCTGCATGTTCGAGTTTGTCTACCTGGCCCGCCCCGACTCGGTGATGGACGGCATTTCGGTTTACCAGGCCCGGCTCAGCATGGGTGAGAGCCTCGCCAAGCGCGTGATCTCGACCATTCCTCCGAACGAAATCGATGTGGTCATCCCGATCCCCGAGTCCAGCCGCCCCTCGGCGATGCAGTTGGCTCAGCGTCTGGGCAAGCCTTACCGCGAAGGCTTCGTCAAGAATCGTTATGTGGGGCGCACCTTCATCATGCCGGGGCAGGGCGTACGGAAGAAGTCTGTGAGGCAAAAGCTCAATGCCATCGGGCTCGAATTCAAAGGCCGCAATGTACTGCTGGTCGATGACTCCATCGTCCGAGGCACCACCTCGAAAGAAATCGTGCAAATGGCCCGCGATGCGGGTGCCAACAAGGTTTACATGGCTTCTGCCGCGCCGCCTGTGCGCTTCCCCAACGTGTATGGCATTGACATGCCCACCAAAAGCGAACTGATCGCACACAACCGAACGCTTGAGGAAATCCGCCGGTTCATCGGTGCTGATGCCCTGATCTACCAAGATGTAGAAGCCATGAAACGCGTGGTCGGCGAGTTGAACCCGGAAGTGGTCGGTTTCGAAGCCTCGTGCTTCGACGGCAAATACATCACCGGCAACGTCAGCGCCGAAGACTTCGACACCATCTCGGCGCAACGCCAGACCCAAGGCGACGAAGACGACAACGCCATTCGCTCACGTCTGGTGCTGCCCAACCCCTCCTCGGAGCGTTCTTGATGAGTAACGCCCACTCGAAGCCTCAAGGCATTGCCCGTGTGGCACTGCCTGAGGGCGTTCATCCCGACACACTGGCCGTGCGTGAGGGCCTGCCCCCCAGCCAATGGGGCGAGAACTCTGAAGCGCTCTATCTCACCAGTAGCTTCGTGCACCCGAACGCAGCAACGGCCGCAGCGCGCTTTGCCAACGAGGAAGAAGCCTTCGTTTACTCGCGCTTCAGCAACCCCACCGTGGCCATGTTCGAGCGGCGCCTCGCCGCCATGGAGGGCACAGAGGCCTGTATTGGAACATCGAGCGGCATGGCCGCCATCCTCTTGACTGGCATGGCCTTGCTCAAGGCTGGCGACCATGTGGTCTGCTCACAAAGCGTTTTCGGCTCCACCATCGGCCTGTTCGGCCGGGAGTTTGCCAAGTTTGGTGTTCAAACAAGCTTTGTGTCGCAAACCGACCCGAACGCTTGGCGCGCTGCCATCACGCCCAACACCCGGCTGTTGTTCGCTGAATCGCCCACCAACCCCCTGACTGAGATTTGCGACATCCGCGCCCTGGCCGCCATTGCCCATGAGGCTGGTGCCTTGCTGGCTGTCGACAACTGCTTTTGCTCTCCTGCCTTGCAGCGCCCCATCGAAATGGGCGCTGACATCATCATTCACTCCGGCACCAAATACCTCGATGGCCAAGGGCGTGTGGTAGCAGGTGCTGTTTGCAGCTCAGAAGCCTTGATTCGCGACAAGTTTGTGCCGGTATTGCGAACGGCGGGCATGTCGCTCTCACCCTTCAACGCTTGGGTGGTTCTGAAGGGCCTCGAGACCCTGAGTTTGCGCATGGTGGCTCAAAGCCAGAAAGCCCAACAGTTGGCCGAGTGGCTACAACAGCAACCTCAGGTATCTCATGTTCACTACCCTGGGTTGAAGGACCATCCCCAACACGAGCTCGCCATGGCCCAGCAGTCAGGCCACGGTGGCGCCGTGATTTCGTTCGAGGTCAAGGCCGAGCCTCATGAACTGCGCGAGCGAGCCTTTCTCGTCATCGACCACACACAAATCTGCTCCATCACCGCCAACCTGGGTGACACCAAGACCACCATCACCCATCCGGCCAGCACCTCCCACGGCCGCCTGACTGAAGCTCAGCGTCAGGCTGCAGGCATCTCCCAGGGCCTGATCCGCGTGGCCATGGGCCTGGAGCATGTGCCAGACATTCAGGCCGACTTGTTGCGAGGGCTCTCGTCGCTCAAGGCCGGCTAAAAGATCGTTGTAAGAGGCCTTTGTAGGAGACGTTTACAGAACCTGGTCGTCAGGCCCAGGGCTCAAATGGTCGCTGTATGACGACCTTGCGTTTGCTCGCGGGCAGTTTGGCACCTCACACATGAAACAACCCACGGACGAGCGCGCAGCCGGAGGAATTCAATCGGCTCGCCGCAATCCCGGCACAGGCCAAAATCACTTCGATCCATGCGCTCCAGCGCCAGGGTGATGGCCGCAAAATCGGCCATCATCTGCTCGGTGCGAATCTGGTCGATGTCGCGCTCAGAATCCTGCTGAGCAGCATCATCAACGTCCTTCTCAATCAGTTCACGGGCATGCTCCACACGCGAGACATCGCCCAGCTGGCCCTCGAGCTGGCGTTTGAGCTCATCACGCTGAGCGGCCAGGGCAACACGCAACTCCGCGAGCTGATCGGTAGAAAGGTGGGATGGCATGACGAGCTCCAAGGGCAAAGGCATCAATGAAGATGCTGAGCCCACCCGGTATTCTGGAGCTTGAGGCTGCTCAAACCTTTTGACGGCCTGCGCCGTGATCAGCGCACTTGCCAGTAAGAGATGTATCGGCAGGCGCTGAGCATTCGGCGTCCACCAAGCCCGAGCGCAGTCAGGCCACAGCGTCAGCGCTCTGGCGCTGCAACATGGCCACCAGACGAGCTACCGTGGAGCGCAGCTCGCGACGGTCCACGATCATGTCAACCGCTCCCGTTTGAATCAAGAATTCAGCGCGCTGGAAACCCTCTGGCAGGGTTTCGCGAACGGTGTTCTCAATGACACGTGGGCCCGCGAAACCAATCAGGGCCTTGGGCTCGGCAATCACCACATCTCCCATGAACGCGAAACCCGCCGAAACGCCACCCATGGTGGGATCGGCCAGCACGCTGATATAGGGCAATCGGGCTTTGGCCAAGCGAGTCAGAGAAGCATTGGTTTTGGCCATTTGCATCAGGCTCAAAAGGCCCTCTTGCATGCGCGCACCACCCGTCGCCGTGAAGCTGACAAAGGGAGTTTTTTGCTCGATGGCGGCCTCAACACCCCGCACAAAGCGCTCACCCACTACAGAGCCCATGGAACCACCCATGAATTCAAACTCAAAGCAGGCAGCCACAACAGCCATGCTGCACACCGCGCCACCCATGACCACCAAGGCGTCGGTTTCGCCGGTGTTTTCCATGGCCTCTTTGAGCCGCTCGGTGTATTTCCTGCTGTCCTTGAACTTCAGAGGGTCGACCGGAACGACCTCTTGGCCAATCTCAAAACGGCCCTCGGGGTCGAGGAAGGCGTCGAGCCGGGCTCGAGCGCCAATGCGGTGGTGGTGGCCACACTTGGGGCACACATTGACGTTTTGCTCGAGGTCGGTTTTGTAGAGCACCGTCTCGCACGATGGACACTTACTCCACAGGCCCTCGGGCACCGTGCGGCGATCAGAGCGGTCGCTTTGCTGCATCTGGGGTGGCAGCAATTTCTCAAGCCAACTCATGGTGATCCTTTCAATGTTTTACGATCTAACGGCCCCGGCCAGGCTCAGGCATCCAGGGCTTGGCGGATTTCAGCGATGAAACAAGCCGCAGCTTCGGCGACCTTGTTGCGTGGCTGAAGCTCGAGGTGCTGCACCAAGGCCGAGCCAATGACCACCGCATCAGCCACAGCAGCCACCGCGCGCGCTGTTTTGGCATCACGAATACCGAATCCTACGCCCACAGGCACCTTCACGTGGCGCTGAATGCGGGGGATCATTTCAGCCACGGCTGAGATGTCAAGATTGGCCGCTCCCGTCACGCCCCGAAGCGACACGTAATACACGTAGCCACTGGCAATTCGGCCCAGCGTCTGCATGCGCGCCTCAGAGGAGGTGGGCGCCAGCAGAAAAATCAGGTCAAGCCCCTGAGACCTGAGCCTCAAGGCGAAATCTTCGCATTCTTCAGGGGGGTAGTCGACCACCAGCACCCCATCGACGCCAGCCGCCTTGGCATCCGTGACAAAGCGGTCGATGCCATAGCGCTCGATCGGGTTGGCATAGCCCATCAACACCACCGGCGTATCGGCATGAATGCCCCGGAAGGCCGAGACGACTTCCAAAACCTGTGGCAGACCGGTACCCTGGGCCAGTGCACGCTCGGCGGCTTTTTGAATCACCGGCCCATCGGCCATGGGGTCCGAAAACGGCACACCGAGCTCAATCACATCGGCCCCAGCATCGGCCATGGCACGCAAAATTTCAACGCTGGCGGCAATATCAGGGTCACCGGCCGCGACATAGGGGATCAAGGCCTTGCGGCCTTCTTTCTGGAGCCGCTCAAAGGTGGCTTGAATACGGCTCATGAAGACACCTTGGATGAAGAGGGCTGCATCACCACCGGGGCCGCAGCACCCTTGACGCTTTGGCCTCGGCACGAAGGGCGGCAGAAGAATTCGGCATTCGACAAATCGGCCACGGTGCCAATGTCTTTATCACCTCGCCCGGAGAGATTGATCAGCAGGTGCTGATCGGGACGCATGGTGGGAGCCATTTTGATGGCATGAGCCACCGCATGGGCGGACTCCAGCGCTGGAATGATGCCTTCGGTACGGCAAAGCCGATGGAAGGCGCTCAGGGCCTCGGAGTCTGTCACACCCACATATTCAGCTCGCCCAATGTCTTTGAGGTAAGCATGCTCAGGCCCCACACCCGGGTAGTCCAGGCCAGCCGACACCGAATGGGTTTCGGTGATTTGCCCTTGGGCATCTTGCAGCAGGTAGGTTCGGTTGCCATGCAATACCCCAGGCGTTCCCGCCGACAGGCTGGCGGCATGCCGACCGGTTTCCAGACCCTCGCCCGCCGCCTCGACACCCACCAAGCGGGTCGATTCAAAGGGAATGTAGGGGTAAAAAATGCCCATGGCGTTACTGCC
>CANHBY010000058.1 GCA_947458895.1 Burkholderiales bacterium
GCGAGACGTGCAACGCCGCGCTGCGCCCCAATGACCACGTTCCCGAAGGGTTGTTCTTCAAAAGGCCTTGCGCGGCGTTGCAAAGCCTCCCCGGGGACCTACCCCGGCTTCGTTTTGCGCCTTGCTCAAGGCCTTTTGAAGAACAACGCATCTGGCATCTTTAGTGTTAACAGGCCCTAGAGGCCTGGCTGGCAAATAAGCTCAGCCACCAGTGAGTGCACAGGCCCTGGTGCAGCGAAATCGGCGCTTATTTTGGCCCCATCCGGAGTGCCCCATCCAGGCGAATCACCTCGCCATTGAGCATTTCATTGGTGATAATTTGCTGAACCAGCTTGGCGTAGTCTGCAGGCAGGCCCAGGCGGGAAGGGAAGGGAATGCTTTGGGCCAAGGCATCCTGCACTTCTTGAGGCATAGACTGAACCATTGGGGTGGCAAACACCCCGGGCGCGATGGCCATGTTGCGGATGCCCACGCGGGCTAAATCGCGGGCAATCGGCAGCGTCATGCCGACAATGCCACCCTTGGATGCCGAATAAGCAGCTTGACCGATTTGCCCCTCGAAGGCGGCCACGCTGGCGGTGGAGATCATCACACCACGCTCGCCAGTTTGGGCTTCGGGTTCATTGCGCTGCATGGCCGCTGCGGCCAGCCGAATCATGTTGAAGCTGCCTAACAAATTGACCTGGAGCGTACGCTGAAACAGATCCAGATCGTGAGGCCCTTCTTTGCCGACGGTCTTGGCGGCCGGGCAAATGCCTGCACAGTTCACCAAGCCGCTCAAGCGGCCCCATGAGGTAGCTGCATCCACGGCGGCCTGGCCATCGGCGGCCAGTGTCACATCACACCGCACGAAGCGGGCGCTTTGGAGCCCCAGCGCAGCGGCCAGTGCCGCGCCCTTGTCGGCCTGGACATCAGCAATCACAACCTGCGCGCCGTGTGCCACCAGCATGCGCACGGTGCCTTCACCGAGACCGGAAGCCCCACCCGTGACGATGAAGACCCTGCCAGCGATTTCCATGGGTTCAGCTCAACGCGGCCAAGGCGCGCTCGGTGATTTCAGACACGCTGCCGGTGCCGCTGATCTTGCTGTAGCGCGGTGCATCAGCACCCCCTTGCACGGCCCAGCCGGCGTAGTACTCGACCAAAGGGCGGGTTTGCGAGTGATAGACGTCAAGCCGCTTGCGGACGGTTTCTTCGCGGTCATCGTCACGCTGAATGAGTTCTTCACCCGTTTCATCGTCGAGACCGCTGACCTTGGGAGGGTTGTATTGGAGGTGATAGGTGCGCCCAGACGCGGGGTGCACCCGACGCCCCACCACCCGCTCAATGATCGCCGAATCAGGCACATCGATTTCCAGTACCGCGTCAATCTTGACGCCGGCCACCTTCAGCGCATCGGCCTGGGGGATGGTGCGCGGAAAGCCGTCGAACAGGAAGCCATTGGCGCAATCAGCTTGGGTAATGCGCTCTTTGACCAGGCCAATGATGATTTCATCGCTGACCAGCCCACCGGAATCCATGACCTGCTTGGCCGCAATGCCCAGAGGCGTGCCGGCCTTGACCGCCGAGCGCAACATGTCGCCTGTGGAGATTTGGGGAATGCCGAAGCGCTTGCACAAAAATGTCGCTTGGGTGCCTTTGCCCGCGCCGGGGGCACCCAACAAAATCAATCGCATGATGGTCCTTGAAAGGAGTCGCTGAAGGATCAATGGCCTGTGGCAAACGAACTCTCCAACAGCGAGTTCAGAGATGACCAAACCGGGACTAGTGTCGTGTCAGGGCTCAAATGTCGTTTGATCGCGCCGCCATCAAGCCCGCTGGCTAGGCGCGACGAGGAGTCATAGCGTGGGTTATGACGACGAGAAGCAACGACGCCAGCGGGTTTGATGGCAAGCGAGCAAGCGGCATTTGAGCCCTGACACGACTCTAAGATTATGACCTACCCATGAGGCATGACGCTGTGAGGGGCCACAGCCCTATGGTGTAGATCGCAGAAGCATGCGGACTTTCTCCAGATCTTCGGGGGTGTCAACGCCGGGCCCCGGCCGCGTCGATGTGACATGCACCGCGATTTTTTCGCCATGCCACAGAACCCGAAGCTGCTCGAGCGACTCGCTGCCCTCGAGAGGGCTGGGCGGCAGGTGAGGAAAGCGGCGCAAGAAACCGGCGCGGTAGCCATAGAGGCCCACGTGTCGCAGTGGAGGAGGGCTGGCCAGGGCGCCACTCTTTGGCGCATCGCGCCAACAGGGGATCGGGGCACGAGAGAAATACAGTGCGCGCCCCTTCGCGTCGCACACCACCTTCACCACACTGGGGTTGCGAAATTCCGCGTCGCTCTCAATGGCATGGGCCACCGTGCTCATCACACATTCAGGCTGGGCTTCAAGGAGTTGCGCGCAGGCATCGATCAGGCCAGGTTCGATCAGGGGCTCATCGCCTTGGAGGTTCACCACCACATCTTGTTCGGCCAGGCCCAGCAAATCACAGGCCTGAGCCAGGCGGTCGCTGCCGGTGGCGTGCGCCGCGCTGGTCATCACGACCTCGATGCCATGGGCGAGACAGGCAGCTTGAACCGATGGGTGATCGGTTGCGACCACCACCTTTTGCGCATACGACAGCCGCGCCCGGTGGGCCACGCGAATCACCATCGGCACACCCCCCAGATCAGCCAGTGGCTTGTTGGGCAACCGGGTGGAGGCCATGCGCGCGGGAATCAAGACATGGAAGCTCATGGCAGGGTATCCGGATCGGTGTCGGAGGGGTCGCTCGCATTCAAGTCGCGAGCTTCGTTGACCAGCATCACGGGAATACCGTCGCGAACCGGAAAGGCAAGTTTGTCGTGATGACAGACCAACTCATGAGCCTCTTGCTGAGGTGGGCGCAGATAGTCCAGAGGCCCTTTGCAAAGAGGGCAAACCAAAAGCTCAAGCAGTCGGTGATCCATGATCGGTGGTGGGGGGGTAGAGTGAAAGAGAGTTCATCAGTGCCTTCAAGGCCTGAGCGAAGGCGGCATCAAGATGGAAGTCTAGTGGGGCCACCCACACTTCGGCTTGGCCCAGCAGGGGCTCGGTCAATTTGACCGCATCTTTTTCAGTGACGATGAGCACAGAACCTACAGGCCAGGGCAGGTTGGCTTGAAAATCGAAGTGGTCTGGCAGGGGCAGGGGTTGGAAGCGTACCCCTGCTTTGGTGAGCAAATCGAAGAAGCGATGGGGTTGGGCAATGCCTGCTGCAGCCCATATCGGTTCATGTTGAGATCGTTCAGCGAGCTGCGTCAAAGCGTCTGCCCTGGCGGCCTCCCCAGCGCGCCAGCGCGAGCATTCCACCACACCTTGAAGTGACCGAACGCCCAGGTGCCCAGGCAGGGGCGTGGTGGGTTGGGCTGCGTTGTAGACCACCAGCGTACAGGGTGGGCAAGCGGTAGGAAGGGGTTGCCTGAGGGGCCCTGCAGGCAACAGCCACCCGTTGCCGATACCCCGCTCGTCAAATACCAAAACTTGAAGGTCGCGGTGGAGCGAGCGGTGCTGCAGGCCATCGTCGCTGATGAGTAGATTCACGTCAGGGTGGGCTTGCAGCAAGGAGCGTGCGGCCTGAACTCGGTCGCGCCCCACAGCCACAGGAACTTGGGCTCGCCTTGCGAGCAGCAGCGGCTCATCGCCAACGTCCAGTGCATTGCTGGTTGGGTGCACGTGGCGAACACCCTGAGTTTGACGACCATAACCACGCGATATCAACCCCACACACCAGCCTTGGCGCTGCAGCAAGTCAACGAGGGCCAGGACGGTGGGTGTTTTGCCTGCACCGCCGGCAATCAGGTTTCCAACGACCAGCACCGGCACACCAGTCTTGACCGAGGGCTTTAGCCCTTGGTCAAACAGCCAGTTGCGGCAAGCTGTGGCCCCCCGAAACAGCAACGACACAGGCCACAGAAGGCAGGCCAGCGGCCCACGCCCAAGCCAGCTTCGCAATAAGGTCTGTTCCCAGGTGGATGAGCGTGAGCGGGTCAATCTCCCACACCCATTGGCTGACACGACACTAGTCGCCCTGCGGAACTTGTGCTGCGAAGGTCAGGCGCGGCAGGTTGGCCCGGCGAGCCGCATCCATCACGGCGATCACCGTTTGGTGCGGGGCATTCGCATCGGCGGCAATGACCACGATGGCTTGTTGGTTGGCGTTGGCAGCGGCCTTGAGCTCGCTGGCCAAAACCTCCACCTTGCGCCCGTCGACGGGTTTGCCGTTGATCACGTAACGACCGTCTTGAGAGATGCCCACCCGGACCTCGTTGGGCCTGTCTTGCTGCTTTTCGGCGTCTGCCGCGGGCAGCGTGAGTTGCAGTTCAGTGAACTTGGAATAGGTGGTTGAGAGCATCAAGAAGATGATCACGACCAGGAGCACGTCAATGAAGGGAATCAGGTTGATTTCCGGATCTTCGGCGGGCGCTTTGCGGAAGTTCATTGGCATGGCAGAAGCTCACTCAGCGTGGTGCAGGGAAAAAAACGATTCAAGCGTCTCACCCAAGGCCCCCTGAGGGGCGCTGGGTGTGGCCCCAATCAGGCAGCAGCCCGGTTGGATACCACGGCGAACCGCAACAAGTGGGGAAGGAGCCTTTCAGAGGCTTGTTCCAGTTCAAGGGTGTAGGAATTGACCAGCCCACGGAAATACCGATAGAACATTAGCGCGGGGATGGCGACGACCAAGCCAAATGCGGTGTTGTACAGCGCGATCGAAATACCGTGTGCCAGCAAGGCAGGGTTGCCACCCGTGGGGGTCTGGGAGCCGAAGATTTCGATCATGCCCACCAAGGTTCCGAACAGGCCCAGGAGAGGGGCAGCGGATGCGATGGTACCCAGGGTGTTCAGGTAACGCTCCAGCTTGTGCACGGCGACCCGCCCCGAAGCCTCGAGGGCGTTGCGCAGACCGGCTTCGCTAATGCGTGGATCGGACATCACGGCGCGCAGACCTGCGGCCAACACCGAGCCGAGAATGGAGTTGCTGGCCAGCTTACTCACCACATCAGTGCCAGGGAGTTGAGTTCGAGTGACTTGCAAAACCTCGTCGAGCAGCTTGGGCGGGATGATCACAGCCGACCGCAGGCTGATGAATCTTTCGACGATGAGTGCCAAAGCGGCGATAGAACACAAGATGAGCGGCCAAATGGGCCAGCCAGCGGCTTGTATGATCGAAAACAAGGTTTCCCTTTCAGCGACGGTGCGCGGTGTTGAGTCAAAACTTGCGAAACAGGTCAGCATTATGGCGTTTGATCCGGTGCATGCAAAAGACTTTGATGTTGAGGGGATGGGTTGGTGTGCTGAGCCTTTCCAAATTTCAACGCCCATCCACCAAATCTGTGGATAACTTTGTGGGTAAGGTGGCGGATGGAGGGGCAAAAGCCTTGCAACGCAATGCCTCCAACAGATTGCCTATTTTTTGTGCAGTAATAAATCTATATAAATCAATGAGTTACATTGCATATGCTGCCGTATGAGCGCGACTTTCATCCTGGGGGTCTTGATGGGCCCAGCTGTGGAGTTCTCCACCCTTGGTGGGCCTGGATTTGCGGATGATTGAGCACCTCAAGCCCCGTGTTTGGGGTGTCTCCGCCTTGATGCTCGCGGTGGCTGATGCGCTGGCGAGTCGTTTTTCAGTGTGCGCCGTACAGGGTGAGCTCTCTGGTTTTGCTCGGGCTGCGAGCGGGCATTGCTACTTTTCCCTGAAGGACAGCGATGGTGGGGAGACCCTGATTCGCTGCGCCATGTTCCGCCGCGCAGCCGCTCTGCTTGATTTTTCACCCAAGGATGGGCAATGCGTTTTGGTCAGGGGCAGGGTGTCGGTTTACCAACCACGGGGTGAGTTGCAGTTTGTTGTTGAGTCCATGCAACATGCTTCGGCTGAAGGCGCCCTGATGGAGCGTTTTTTGCGCCTCAAGGCTCAACTCGAAGCTGAGGGCCTTTTTGCCCCAGACCGAAAGAGGCCGTTACCAGCCTACCCTCAGCGAATTGGCGTGATCACCTCTCTGGGAGCTGCTGCCTTGCATGATGTGCTGACAGCTTTGGCACGCAGGGCCCCGCATGTGGCTGTGCTTGTCTATCCTTGCTTGGTGCAAGGTCCACAGGCCCCGGAAACCATTGTTCAGGCGTTGTCGCTGGCCTGCGATCGGTGCGAAGTGGACACGCTGGTTCTCTGTAGGGGCGGGGGCTCGCTGGAAGACCTGTGGGCCTTCAATGATGAGCGAGTAGTCCGAGCTGTGGCCGCTTGTCGTTTGCCATTGGTGTGCGGGGTGGGCCATGAAACGGACGTCACGCTCTCTGACTTCGCGTCGGATTTGCGGGCCCCAACGCCGACGGCCGCCGCCGAACTCGCCGCGCCGTCGTCCGAACACTGTCTGCTGCAATTGCAGCAGCATGCCAGGTACCTGCATCGGCGTGTGCAGATGAGGCTGACCGCTCAGATGCAGCGCGTGGATCACTTGGCGCTGCGCTGGTCCCGGCCTGCAGAGTGGGTTCGGCAAACGGGGCAGCGTCTGCAGGCTCTGGGTTTTCGACTGATGAGCTCCTCAGCCCAACTGCAGGATCGGCAGCGCATGCTGCTTCAACGCAGTGCCTCCAGGCTGCAAGCCGCCCAGGTGCGCACCTTGCACAACGAACACCGGCGGCTGCAGGTGTTGGGCTCTCGTCTGCAGTCTCTGGACCCAGAGCGAGTGTTGCGTCGCGGTTATGCCTGGGTGGCCGATGAAGCAGGCCGACCCCTGACGTCGGTGAAAAACCTTCAGGCCGGGCAGGGTGTCAATGCCGTTCTGAGTGATGGGCAACTGGGCCTTCGGATTGAGTCTGTGCAAGCCGATGATGCTGTCGGTAACTGAAACTCTGCTGGGTTCGTGGTGACTACGTAAGACGCGCGCCGCGCAGTCTGCCTACAATGCCGCCCTTGCGTTGCCTCGAAGGCTTGCCCACGGGGCGGCCCAGGCCATCACACAACACCCCCTGGAAGGAAGACCATGGAACACGCCTTGCCCCCTCTGCCTTACGCGCTCGACGCACTAGCCCCGCACCTCAGCAAGGAAACGCTCGAGTACCACTATGGCAAGCATCACAACGCCTATGTGGTCAACCTCAACAACCTCCAAAAGGGCACCGAGTTTGAGTCTCTGAGCCTGGAAGACATCGTCAAAAAGTCGTCGGCTGGCATCTACAACAATGCGGCCCAAGTGTGGAAC
>CANHBY010000059.1 GCA_947458895.1 Burkholderiales bacterium
CCTGAAGATCGAAAAACCAGCCGAGATTTTCAGCCCGATGCGCCCACCCGCGGATCGATCCATGGACCTGAACCGCTCCTTCAACGCCAACCCGACACTCTTTGTCTTCCCCACGACTACCACCAACACGACGACCACGACCACGACGGGGGGCAAAACAACGTCGGCGACCCAAACGAACGCAGCCAAGAAAACGACTTCGCCGGCCGACGAGAGTACTGATACGAAAGCGAGCACCTGCACAGCGCCGCAAGCCAGCCCATCCGACGACGCTGACTCGTGTCTGAGGACAAGAAGAGACGTGCTGCGTTGAGCAGTGAGGGGGCGGCATCTGAAAAATCAACCCTTAATTGCCGGGTGAACAGGTTGGGCCTATGGCGGCAGTCATTAATCGCTTTGATCGCCCAGAGAACCCAGCATGACGCTCACATCGCCCTTGCCGTCATCCCACCGCAGGCGCGCATACAGGCGCGCGTTGACCTTACATGCTCGCCGCTGTGTTGAGCCCATGCGATGTTCGCGGTGGTATCAGCGACCGCAGGTGCTCGATACGGCGTTGGAAGGTTTGCTCGAAGGTGTGCTTTTGAGCAAATGCCAAAGCCTGGTGAGCGGCCTTTTCAATCTGAGGTCGGTCTTGACTCAAAGAGGCAATTTTTTGTGCGAGGGCCAAGGGTTGATTCATCGGGGTCAGCCAGCCCGATCCAGAGGTTTTCACGATCCCCACAAACGCCTCGTTGTCGTAGCCCACGATGGGCACGCCGCAGCTCATGGTTTCAAGGTAGGTGCACGAGGGGTCGCCTTGTCGATGACAACAAACAAACAGATCAGTCTCGTGCTTCACCTTGGGGATGAGCTCGGTATGAAAGTCCAGAACGTTCGCCATGTGCACCTGCCCTGAGAGCCCATGAGCCTGAATGGCCTCTCGCATGCCCGCACTGGACTCGCCCTCGCCGCAAATTGTGAGCTGGAAATCCACGCTCAGGTCTTGCAGGTGGCGAGCCACTTGAATCAGGTCTTGTGCTCCCTTCATGGGAATCAAGCGACCTGAAAAAAGTAGTCTCAAAGGTCGCCCTGTCAGGCACACAGACGACCGTTGCTTCAGTTCGCTGGCGGTGGCCAGCATCGGCTGGGTCACGCGTGTATCGAAATAGAGAAGTGGATTGGCATTGATATGCTGATAGCTCTCGTAGATGGGCGTGCCATTGCATTGCACGCCCTGGGCCTTGCGGAGGGCCTTAACCTGACGCTTTTCCTGCCTACGCTCCCAAAAGCGCTGACGCAGATTCCACAGCCAGTTGGGCGTATAGGTGTCCACGATTTGGTACCGAGTGCTCAGGCTGTACTCGGCGGTGAGTACGCAGGGCACGCCCAGGCGGTTGCACAAACGGGGGATGTGGTTTTGCCGACAACCCACGCAGCCAAGCACGACCGCCGCGTTTTGCAGCTCGGGTTCATCGGCCAAGTGATCGAAATTGACGATCTTGAGGGTGAAGGGCAGGTCACTGGGCCTGACGGGCACGTTGTCCAGGTTGTCGCCCTGATGCGCATGGGCCTCGATGAGCACGGTCATCGGCCCTTGCCAATGGCGCATGAATTCTTCAACGCCTTCAATGAATTTGCGAGTGATGGACACCCGCCCATTCGGCAGCTGGAATACCGTCAAGCTGGGTAGTAAAACCAACTTTTGCGCAGCCGACATGAGAAATCCTTTCTGACGGGTGAGGGTCGCATGATCCTAAAAACCGCAGTTGAGCGCTTACTTTCGCTGGCAAAACCTGATGAACACGAGAATTTCGCACACCAACCCCATCACCTTTTGGGTGAAAGCGCTACGCACCCGAGTGGGCAGCACTGCGGCGCGCTGGCGGCGTTGCTCCGCCTTGGGGGCACGAGCCCGCCGCGTTGTCGCGCCTTGCCAGCACACCGCAGTGCTGCCCACTCGGGCGCGTCCATGTACGGTTTTCAGGATTATCTGTTGTGGGTATTGATGGGCCATGATTTGCCGCAGCTTCGGTCATTGCAACTCACGCCCCACAGGTCGCATTGCGCTTTGGCTGCCGTTCCTTGGCCGACTGACTGGCACCCTTGCTTTCATTCAGGGACAACACCTGGGGGCCTCTGAAACAACCTGTCCAGGCAATGGCATTCGTGCTTGGTTCGTTCTGCAGTGTTACTTTTTTCAAGGGGTTGTTAGTGTGCATTGGGAAATTTGGCAGCGAAATCCTATCCTCGCCCAATCGCCTTCAAAGCCTTTGCGAATGCTCAAACCAGCAGCTTCGGCTTGTCTATAAAAACGAGGCTTATCTTCCCGGCACCTCCTTCATCATGACAAACCCATGGCGCTGCGTTTTGATTGGATCAGAGTCTTTGTTGATCCAATGTGGCCAAAGCCTGCAACAAGGGGGGCACCACATCCTCGCAGTGGTTTGTGCAGCCCCAGCCATCAAGCGTTGGGCGGCCGAGGCTGGAATCAGGGTGCTCGAGGCACCCCAGGCCTTGCTGGCCAGCCCCGACCTTCAACCTTTCGATTACCTCTTCAGTATCACCAACCTCTCGGTTTTGTCCCCCGAGGTGCTTGCCTTGCCATCTCGGGGCGCCATTAATTTTCATGATGGTTTGTTACCGGCCTATGGAGGGTTGAACACCCCTGTCTGGGCCATGCTCAATGGGGAGCGTGAGCACGGGATCACCTGGCACGAGATGACGACCCAAGTGGATCGCGGTGCCATCTTGATGCAGCGCCGGATTCCCTTGGGGGCCTCGGAAACTGCCTTGACGCTGAACACCAAATGCTTTGAAGCGGGCACTGAGAGCTTTGATCAACTGATCTGTGGCCTCGCAGATGGCAGCTTGCAGGGCCAGGCCCAATCGGGGCTGATCGGGCATTTTTATGGTCGCAAAGACCGGCCACGCGCAGCCTGTGCGGTTGATTGGAGCCAGGACGCCGGTGCGATTGCGACCTTGGTTCGTGCGCTAGATTTTGGCACCTATGCCAACCCAGTGGGCAGCGCCAAGGCCAGCCTGGCTGGGCAGCTCCTGATCTTGGCGGATGCTGCCGTGCTGCCCAGCAAATCGGGCGCTGCGCCGGGCACGGTGGTGTGGGTGGGCGATCAATCCGTGACGGTGGCCACTGGAGGAAACGATCTTTGCTTGCGACGGTTTGAGACGATCGAAGGGAAGGAGCTGAGCACTGCGCAGGCACGCCAACAATTTGGTTTGCATCAGGGTTCCGTGTTCGATGCGCTGCTGCCGGAGCGTGCTGATCGTCTGAGCGCCTTGAACGCGCAGGTCGCGCCCTTTGAGGGATTTTGGCAACGCCGGCTGGCGACTCGCATGCCGCTCGAGCTTCCCTACATCGACCGAAGCAAATCCTTTGTGGCTGCTCGCTACCGCCAGGCCGATGTGCAGCCGCCTCGTCTGGCTTCGTACCTTTCTGCGGATGATCTGCTGGGTCTGACCTGTGTCTACTTTGCCCGGTTAACTGACAAAGATTCATTCGATCTGGGCTTTTCTGATGGGACCTTGGCGTCTGCTGTGCGAGGCATGGAAGCTTGGTTTGCCAGCCAGGTGCCATGGCGGCTCTCGGTTGATTTTTCAAAAGGCGCTGCTGAAGTCCTGAGGGGTCTGCAGTCTGAGTTGCAAGAAGTGCGCAAGCGCCTCACCTACGCCACCGATCTCGTTGCTCGTACACCGGAGTTGCGTGCTGCGGCCAGCCAAGGTACGCCCCAGGCGCTGCCTGTGGCCATGGTGTTGGTGGATTCACTGGAAGCCGCTTCGGCTCTGCCAGGCAGCGAATTGACGGTGGCCATCCAGCGAGAGGGCCAGGGTTGCCGCTGGCTTTACGATGAGGCCAAGCTCTCGCAGGCCGTTGTTGTGCAGATGCAGAGCCAGTGGGCGTTGTTCGTTTGTGCCTGTGATGCCGAGCCCCACCGCCCGGTGGCTGAATTGCCGTTGTTGACGCTTGATGAGCGCCAAAAAGTTCTGGTTCATTGGAACGAGACCCAGACCCCCGTGCGCAGCGATGTCTGTTTGCACCGGCTGATTGAAGCGCAGGCGGCTCGAATCCCTGACCAGGTGGCGCTCGTGTGCGAGGACCAGTCGCTGAGCTACCGTGAGCTGGATCAGCGCGCGAACCAGTTGGCTCGCCGGCTGGCTTTACTTGGCGTGGGCCCTGATGTTTTGGTGGGTCTCCATACCGAGCGTTCAGTGGAAATGATGGTGGGCCTGCTGGCGATTTGGAAGGCAGGCGGGGCTTATGTGCCCCTCGACCCTACCTACCCCAGAGACCGTATTGCCTACATGCTCGAAGACGCCAAGGTGCCGGTGCTGCTGACCCAGGATTGCCTGCGCGCCGATCTGCCTGCTCATCGGGCTACCGTGATTGCGCTAGACACCGACTGGCCAGACATTGCGTGCGAATCGGCGGAGCCCTTTGATGGCGGCGCCGAGCCGCGCCATTTGGCCTACGTGATCTACACCTCAGGCTCCACAGGCAAGCCCAAGGGCGTGATGGTTGAACATCGCAATGTGGTGAATTTTTTTGCGGGCATGGATCAGCACCTTGGCCAGGATCCGGCGGGTGTGTGGTTGGCCGTGACGAGCTTGAGTTTCGACATCTCGGTGCTCGAGCTTTGCTGGACCCTCACACGCGGCTTCAAGGTGGTGGTGGCTACCCACGAAGAGCGCTCGGTGGCCATGCCGGCCCGTGGTGCCCACGCTTCGCGCCCGATCGATTTCAGTTTGTTCTATTTTTCGAGCGATGAGTCTGGCGGTGGCACCAACAAATACCGGCTCATGCTTGAAGGCGCAAAATATGGCGACCAGCATGGCTTTGCCGCTGTTTGGACGCCCGAGCGGCATTTCCACGCCTTCGGCGGCTTGTACCCCAACCCCGCCATCACCAGTGCGGCCATCGCTGCCGTCACCGAACGTATCCAGATCAGGGCGGGTAGCGTGGTCTTGCCTTTGCACCACCCAATTCGTGTGGCTGAAGATTGGTCGGTGGTGGACAACCTCTCCCAAGGTCGTGTGGGTATTTCCTTTGCCTCCGGTTGGCAGCCCAATGACTTCGTGCTGAGGCCTGAAAACTTTGCCACCAACAAGCAGGTCATGCTGCGAGACATTGAGGTGGTGCGCCGCCTGTGGCGCGGTGAGCAGGTGGGTTTCCCTGGCACGGCCGGTGAAACCGTGAACGTCAGCATCTTGCCTCGGCCTGTGCAAAAGGAGTTGCCCTTCTGGGTGACCTCTGCAGGCAACCCCGAGACCTTCGAGGCCGCTGGGCGCATGGGTGCCAATGTGTTGACCCATCTGTTGGGTCAAAGCGTGGATGAGCTGTGTGAAAAGCTTGTCGCCTACCGCCGAGCCTGGAAGCAAGCGGGGCATGCGGGTGAGGGCTATGTGTCACTGATGCTGCACACCCTGGTGGGGCCTGATGAGGCCAAGGTTCGCGAAAAGGTGCGCCAGCCCCTGATTGAGTATTTGCGCAGCTCGATCAGTTTGATCAAGCAATACGCTTGGTCGTTTCCCGCCTTCAAAAAGCGCGAAGGCATGGACACTTCGGCTGAGGGCATTGACCTGCAAAGCCTGAGTGAAGACGAAATGAATGGCCTGCTGGAGCACGCCTTCTTGCGCTACTACGAAAGCAGTGGCTTGTTCGGAACGCCCCAGAGTTGCCTCGCCATGATCGACAAGCTCAAGGCGATCGGCGTGGACGATGTGGCTTGCCTGATCGACTTTGGCATTGATGCGTCCACGGTCCTGGAGCACCTCAGCTACTTGACTCAACTGCGCAAGGCTACAACCCCACGCTCTGCCGCCAGGGCCGATTATTCCCTGCCAGCCCTGATGCGTCAGCATCGCGTAACCCATCTCCAGTGCACGCCTTCCATGGCTCGGATGCTCCTGCTCGACGACAACGCGCGTGAGGGCCTGGCTGGTTTGCAGCGCATGATGATCGGTGGCGAGGCTTTTCCGCCCTCGCTGGCCCGCGAGCTCAAGAGCTTGGTTCGCGGTGAGGTCATGAACATGTATGGCCCCACCGAGACAACCATCTGGTCGGCTGTGCAGCGGGTTGATCAGATCGATGGCATCGTGCCACTGGGGCGGCCTCTGGCCAATCAGGCTTTGTATGTGCTGGACACCCGACAGCAGCCTGTGCCGCTCGGCGTACCGGGTGAGCTGGTCATTGGCGGGCAGGGTGTGGTGCGCGGATACCTGCATCGGCCTGAGCTCACCTCAGAGCGTTTTTTGGTTCACCCCCTGAAGGGGGCGGCGGGTGGTCGCGTTTACCGAACGGGTGACTTGGCCCGTTGGCGGCCTGATGGCACGATGGAGTTTTTGGGGCGGTTAGACCACCAGGTTAAGGTCCGGGGCTATCGAATCGAGTTGGGTGAGATCGAGTCGGTCCTGTTGACCCATTTGGCGGTTCGGGAGGCGGCGGTGGTTGCGCGAGAGGACCTGCCTGGCGATGTGCGCCTCGTGGGTTATTTTGTGGCCGCAGGGAAACAGGCGCCGTCGGCCACTGAGCTCAAGGAGCACTTGCTCAGCCGCTTGCCAGAGTACATGGTGCCCAGTGCGTTCATGGCCCTGCCAGGCCTGCCACAAACGCCCAACGGCAAGGTAGATCGCAAGGCTTTGCCGGCCCCTGGTGCTGTTCAACCCCTACCAAAATCGCAGGCTTTCGTGGCACCTGCCGGCGATATTGAAAAGGTCATCGCTGCCGTCTGGAAAGAGGTTCTCAATTTGCCTCAGGTAGGTACCCGCGACAATTTCTTTGACCTCGGTGGGCACTCCTTACTGGCCGTTCAGGTGCACCGAAAACTGCGTGAAGCGGTGGGCAGAGATTTATCAATCACGGACATGTTCCGCTTCCCTACCATCCACAGCCTGAGTACTCATCTTTCTCAAGACGGGTCTGAGGCCACAGGTGTGCAGCAAAGCAAAAACCGTGCTGAAGGTCGTCGGGCTGCTTTTCAGCGCCTTCAAGTGCGGCCCAGCATGGGGTTGGGTGGCTGATTGCTGTGCGCCAAATGGGTTGCCGTTGTCGGGTTTGAGATTGCGCTTGGCGATGAGCGGGGTCATCTTGTTTTCTGATTCATCTGCGTACTGAGAGAGACATGGCCGAGGCCTATTCCAGCGACACCTTCGATACCGACATTGCCGTGGTGGGTATGGCGGGCCGCTTCCCGGGCGCGCGCAATATTGAGGCGTAC
>CANHBY010000060.1 GCA_947458895.1 Burkholderiales bacterium
CTTGTGGCGACCCGACCGATTCGGCAACCCCAACCCGGACCGTCCGCAAAGCTACGAGCAGGTCTTGCTGAACCACGCGGATCAGATCGATGCCAATAGCGATGGCACCCTCGATTGGCAAGAGATGGCCGATGCCCGGGAACGGGCACTGCACGATCGGCAATACAGCCTCTACTTCTCACTGGACTATGTGCTGAGGAACGGCGCCGACCTCTTCACTGATCGCGGCGAGGGGATGGACCTGAAGATCAACAAGGCTGACCTGGCGCTCAGGGCCGGGCAAGAGCGTATCAGCCTGAGCGATCAGCAAATGCTGTTGCCCGCCAGTACACAGGCTCGAGAGCTGGAGGCGGCCACGCTCAGTGGCTTCCTCGAGGCTCACGCCAAGGCAGACAGGCTGGAGATTGACGATCTGCAAAGACTGTCCGTTGGCTACTGGCAAGACGGTGCAGGGCAGAAAGTTGCCGTGCCCGAGGCGGTACGGAAAGCCGCGCTTTACTTCACCCAGAACCCCGGCGAGCAGGCGGCGCTCAGCACAGTGGAGCCATCCCAAGACAGACCTCATGCTCACATCATGCTGACCGACCTCAAGACGGCTGGATCCCGGGCTACGCCCCAAAGCGAAGTGGTAGCTGCGTAGAACATTCAGCCTCCCACGCAAACTGAAGCGCAGCGAGCCCTGAAACTGATGCCTCAAGGCGCCACGCCAGCCCAAGAACAGGCTTTTAGTGCATATCTGGAGGCGCACTTTGACGAGATTGAAAGAATGGAAAACCCCGCCACTCCCGGTGACGGCAAGGCGTCAATGGGCGACTTGAAGGCAGCGCAAAAAAAGGCCCTGGCCGAGGGAAACTGGGAGGCCTATTCCGCGACCAGCTGGCTGATGTGGCGGGCATCTAGCATCGCCAGTGTCTTCGATGCAGAGGGCTTGTTGTCAAAGCAAACCGTGCAAGCCCAAGGTCAGGCCTAACGAGGTCGATGCTGTGGTGAACGCCCTCGGTGTGCGCCTCAGCAGTGCCAACCCTTGGGCCTCAGCGCCCGGTGATGCCCCCAATGTACGACCCCTTTTGCAAGCCTTTCTTGGCGAACCAGCCTTGGTGCATTTCAAGAACAAACCGCACGGGTTGATCCGAACAGTGAGACTCCAGGCTTTGGGGCGCCATGTCGGCAATATTGACAATGCGCCCCTCAAGGTCGATGAACGCCGCTGATAGCGGCAGCAGCGTGTTTTTCATCCAGAAACATTGGCGCGTGGCCGTCTCAAATATAAAGAGCATGCCGTCGTTGGTGCCCATGGTTTGTCGAAACATGAGGCCGGTTTGTCTTTCATCGGGTGTGCGAGCCACCATCACATGGATCCTGTGAATGCCGGCGTTCAACTGCACCGTGGGCAGGCTTTGAGCCTGGGAAGAGCCTTCAGACTGTGCGCTCAGCGGCACCAACAGGGCTGAGCCTGCCAACAAAACTTCCAGGGCCCGGCGAAAAATAGTTTGTTTAATGTGGATCATGGAATTCAGCGAGCAGAGGCTCCTTAGTTTCGAATTTTGCCAAAAAGCGGGCCTGCTCAGCAGGCTTGATCGAGCTTGTCCATCAGTGTCGCCAAAATGTTGAGTGCCGAGCCCAACGCTACCGTGGCTCTGACATCGCCAGGGTGTGCCCTGGATACCCCAGAGGCGCAGGCCCACTTCACAGATTTTGAAGGCTCAAGGGCGCCATGCTCATCCTCAGCGCGGCCTGGCGTTTGATGAACAGTGTGCAAAGTTCAACTGGATTTTGTTGATACGTAGGAATGCGTGTAACAAGGGTGGTTGGCTGCACTAGAATCAAAAGTCTTATAGAAGACCAGGGATCATCCTGCAACACCCATCATGGATGTTGCGCCTTTCCTAGGTAGGGGATGCAAGGCTGATTTTGCGGCTTGTAGCGGTTGCTACACGCAATAAAGCCAACGCCGCAGATCCTGTCTCGGAAAAGATGCAATCCCCGCGAGGGGTTTTGCAGAGGTTCCTCAGGTTTTTCCATTCGTCCTTCAACAGATTGGCTACGGAGCGTCCCACCATGTACCAACACATCAAAGTCCCCGAGGGTGGCCAAAAGATCACCGTCAATTCGAACTATTCCCTGAACGTTCCTAACAACCCCATCATCCCCTACATCGTGGGCGATGGAACCGGCATCGACATCACGCCGGTCATGATCAAGGTGGTCGACGCCGCGGTTGCCAAGGCCTACGGCGGTGCCAAGAAAATCCACTGGATGGAAATTTACGCCGGCGAAAAATCAACTCAGGTCTATGGCCCTGACGTCTGGCTACCCACTGAAACACTCGAAGTGCTCCGCGACTATGTGGTCTCCATCAAGGGCCCACTGACCACGCCTGTGGGCGGGGGCATCCGCTCCCTGAACGTGGCGCTGCGCCAAGAGCTTGACCTCTATGTTTGCCTGCGCCCCATTCAGTATTTCGAGGGCGTTCCCTCTCCGGTCAAAGAGCCGCACAAGACCAACATGGTCATCTTCCGCGAGAACTCGGAAGACATCTACGCAGGCATCGAATTCGAGGCCGAAAGCGAAAAAGCCAAGAAGCTGATCAAGATCCTGCAAGAGGAATTCGGTGTCAAGAAGATCCGCTTCCCCAACACCTCAGGTATCGGTGTCAAGCCCGTCTCGCGCGAGGGTACGGAGCGGCTTGTTCGCAAGGCCATTCAATACGCCATCGACAACGATAAGCCCAGTGTCACGATTGTTCACAAGGGCAACATTATGAAATTCACCGAAGGTGGATTCCGTGATTGGGCCTACGCCCTGGCCCAAAAAGAATTCGGTGCTCAGCCCATCGACGGCGGACCCTGGTGCAAATTCAAAAGCCCGAAAACCGGCCGCGACATCGTCATCAAAGACTCCATTGCCGATGCCTTCTTGCAGCAAATTCTCTTGCGCCCGGCCGAGTATTCTGTGATCGCCACGCTGAACCTCAACGGCGACTACATTTCTGATGCGCTTGCTGCCCAGGTAGGTGGTATCGGCATTGCTCCCGGTGCGAATCTTTCAGATTCCATCGCCATGTTCGAGGCGACCCACGGAACGGCTCCGAAATACGCTGGCAAAGATTATGTGAATCCAGGATCCGAAATCTTGTCAGCTGAAATGATGTTGCGTCATATGGGTTGGTTGGAGGCGGCGGATCTGATTATCAAGTCAATGGAGAAGTCTATTTTGTCCAAGAAGGTCACCTATGACTTCGCCAGGCTGATGGACGGCGCAACTCAAGTTTCTTGTTCAGGTTTTGGACAGGTGATGATTCAAAATATGTAACTGATCCAGCCTGTACCGGCACACACATCTCAATCTAGCGCATTGTTTTGCTCTTGATATTTCAGATAGAGTGAAAAACTGCGCTGGTGAGCGTGCCTTGCATCCAAAAAAAGCCCACTGTCTCCAGTGGGCTTTTTTTTGGACGCCGAATCTACAAAAGGGGGGGGTCATAATGCACCCACCCCCAATACAATAACTTACACAGTTTGAGTGTCTGTTACGGACTCGTGCTGTTCAGTTCGATTGTCGCTTTCAGAATATAAAGGCGAGATGTTTTGCGCCAATTGACCCTTAGGGCCCTGAACCAAGTCGAAGCTGACTTTGCCCCCCTGGCGAAGGGTTCGGAAACCCTCCATCTTGATCGCAGAGAAGTGGGCAAAAATGTCCTCTCCTCCATTTTCCGGCTCGATAAAGCCGAAACCCTTAGCATCGTTAAACCATTTGACAGTGCCTACAGCCATAAAAACCCCCGATTTATTGCAGATGAAAAGCAGAACTGATTCTGTGCTTGCTGCAGTGCACTGTCAAGGCTGTGACATATTTTACGAATCATTCAATGCGACATGAGTTGCGTGGCTGCCTCAAAGCTATGCTGGCAAAGCTCTTAAATCAGGGAAAGTTCCCCGCCTGATCGTGGTTTGTGAAATTTGTCGGAGCCTCAACATCGACTTCATCCCAACCATCTCCAAATCGATAGAATGAGCTCATGCCTGACGAACCTTTATTGCCTCCACAACCGCCGGAGTCCAAGCCCGATGAGGGTCAGGGCGCTGCTGTGGCCGAGCGGCAGTTGGCTCGAACCGAGCCTCCGCGCATGTACCAAGTGGTGCTCCTGAACGACGACTACACCCCCATGGAGTTTGTCGTGATGGTGCTTCAAGAGTATTTCAACCGTGACCTCGAAGCCTCGACCCAAATCATGCTAAAGATTCATCATGAAGGGCGCGGTGTTTGCGGCGTTTTCTCTAAAGATGTTGCAGCAACGAAAGTTGAGTTGGTTCTTGCTGCAGCCCGCCGCAGTGGTCATCCTTTGCAATGCATTATGGAGGTCGCATGATTGCCCAAGAGCTTGAAGTCAGCCTGCACATGGCGTTTGTCGAAGCCCGGCAGCAACGCCATGAATTCATCACCGTTGAGCACTTGCTGCTCGCCCTGCTTGACAACCCGTCGGCGGCCGAGGTCCTGCGAGCTTGTGCAGCCAACATGGACGACCTGCGCAAGTGCCTCGTTCAGTTCATCAAAGAAAACACCCCTACCGTGGGTGGATCCGACGAGGTGGACACCCAGCCCACCCTTGGGTTCCAGCGTGTTATTCAACGCGCCATCATGCACGTGCAGTCCACGGGAAGCGGCAAGAAAGAAGTCACCGGCGCCAACGTCCTGGTCGCGATTTTTGGCGAGAAAGATTCACACGCGGTCTACTACCTTCACCAGCAAGGTGTCACCCGCTTGGATGTCGTCAACTTTATTTCACACGGCATTCGCAAGAGCGACCCGCCCGAAGCCAGCAAGTCCGGCAGCGAGGGTCCTGCAGGTGCTGATGCCGATAAGGAAGAGTCCGACAACAAGGGCTCGCCACTGGATCAGTTCACCACCAACCTCAACAATTTGGCCCGCGAGGGCAAGATCGATCCGCTCATCGGCCGGGACCATGAGGTTGAGCGTGTGATCCAAATTTTGTGCCGTCGTCGCAAGAACAATCCCCTGTTGGTTGGTGAGGCGGGTGTGGGAAAAACCGCCATTGCCGAGGGCTTGGCCTGGCGCATCACTCAAGGCGACGTGCCTGAGGTTCTTGCCAATTCCACTGTTTACTCACTTGACATGGGCGCTTTGTTGGCCGGCACCAAATATCGTGGCGATTTCGAGCAGCGTCTCAAGGGCGTGCTCAAGCAACTCAAAGACCAGCCTGCTGCTGTTTTGTTCATTGATGAAATCCACACCTTGATCGGTGCTGGCGCTGCCTCGGGCGGCACCCTGGATGCCAGCAATCTACTCAAGCCTGCATTGAGTTCGGGCAGCATGAAGTGCCTTGGCGCCACCACGTTCACCGAATACCGTGGCATCTTTGAGAAAGATGCGGCGCTGTCTCGCCGGTTCCAAAAGGTTGATGTGGTCGAGCCCTCGGTCGAGCAAACCGTTGAAATTCTCAAGGGGTTGAAGTCTCGCTTCGAGGAGCACCACAGCGTCAAGTACGCCCTCGGTGCTCTGCAGGCTGCGGCGGAGCTGTCAGCCAAATTCATCGGTGACCGTCATTTGCCAGACAAGGCCATCGATGTGATTGATGAGGCTGGCGCCGCACAACGTGTGCTGCCCAAGAGCAAACAGAAGAAAACCATCACCCGCACCGAGGTGGAGGAAATCGTCGCGAAGATCGCCCGCATTCCACCCGCCAGCGTTTCCAGCGATGACCGCTCCAAGCTCAAGAGCCTCGAGCGCGATCTCAACAGCGTTGTGTTTGGTCAGTCTCCAGCCATTGAAGCGCTTTCTGCCGCCATCAAAATGGCACGATCAGGGTTGGGCAAGGCCGACAAGCCGATTGGCTCGTTTCTGTTTAGCGGCCCCACCGGCGTCGGCAAGACCGAAGTTGCGAAACAGTTGGCCTTCATTCTCGGCATCGACCTGATCCGCTTCGACATGAGTGAGTACATGGAGCGCCATGCTGTGAGCCGTTTGATCGGCGCGCCCCCAGGCTATGTGGGATTTGATCAGGGTGGCCTGTTGACTGAAGCCATCACCAAAAAGCCCCATTGCGTGTTGCTCTTGGACGAAATTGAAAAGTCGCACCCAGATGTGTTCAACGTGCTGCTTCAGGTGATGGACCACGGCACTTTGACTGATAACAATGGGCGAAAGGCTGACTTCCGCAACGTGATCATCATCATGACCACGAATGCAGGTGCCGAGACGATGCAAAAGTCCACCATCGGCTTCACTAATGCCCGGGAGCAGGGCGATGAAATGGGCGATATCAAGCGCTTTTTCACGCCAGAATTCCGCAATCGTCTTGACGCGATCGTGAGCTTCCGCTCCCTGGATGAAGAAATTGTGTTGCGGGTCGTTGATAAATTCCTCCTTCAACTCGAAGGCCAGCTTGCCGAGAAAAAAGTTGAGGCCTCTTTCACTGATCGCCTGCGCAAATACTTGGCGTCCAAAGGCTTCGATCCCTTGATGGGCGCTCGTCCGTTGCAGCGCTTGATTCAGGACACAGTCAGGCGCGCACTGGCCGACGAACTGTTGTTCGGGCGCCTAGTGGACGGCGGTCGCTTGACAGTCGACATTGATGACGATGGCAATCCAGTGCTCGATATCCAGCCCCCCCGAAAGAGCGATAAGCCGAAGTCTGAACCGGCTACAGCCTAACAACGAGCCGCTCGCGGGCGGCGCCGGGTGATCCGATGCCCTGATCTGAATAGTTTCAGATCAGGGTTTTTTTTGATGTCTATTGAGCAAATGGTGCCGACTTGATAGGGGGCAATCAGCGCTTCGGGTGTCAGCGCTAGCCTCAGCCGACTTGCTGATACGTATGCATGCAAAACTTGGCGAAGATGCAACTTGCCGACTGTCGTTTGGGCCTTTTTGCCATCCGGCTATGGTACCTTTCTAGGGTTTCGAATCAGCGAAATACGCGGTCAACCTTTTGGAGTCATTCATGGAACAAGCGAATCCCGAAGTCCAAGTGCGAGAAGACCTGGCAGCCAGTCTCAAGGGTGTCATGGGTGATGCCGAACAAGTGCTCAAGCGGGCTGGTCAAACCAGCGCACAAGAATATGACTCTGCCTTGAAGCGCGCAGCTGAAAAGCTTCGCCGAGCCAAGGAAGACTTTATTCGCCTGGAAGAAGATGCCATGCTTCACGCCAAGCATGCCGCGCGCGTCACAGATCGGGCC
>CANHBY010000061.1 GCA_947458895.1 Burkholderiales bacterium
ACGGTGGGCATCAACACGGCCAAAGTGAAGGCCGCGCTGGGTGACATGCCCATGCCACAGAATGCCTGGAGCCTGATCTTTGACCCCCAATACGTGAGCAAACTCAAGGGCTGCGGCGTGAGCTTCCTGGACTCAGCCTCAGAGGTTTTGCCTGTGGCCATGCTTTACGTTGGCAAGCCCGCCTACGGCCGAAACGCGGCCGACTATGAAGCGGCCTCGGCCATGCTCAAAAGCGTCAGGCCCTACGTGACGCGCTTCTCTTCATCAGGCTACATCAATGACTTGGCCGCGGGTTCGCTGTGTGCCTTGATGGGCTACTCAGGCGACATCAACATTGCGCGCAACCGCGCCTTGAAGGCCAAATCGGGCGTGTCCATTGAGGCCTTGATTCCCAGCGGTGGTGCCACGCTGTTCTTCGACACCATGGCCATTCCGAAGGATGCCAAAAATGTGGCCAATGCCCACAAGTTCATCAACTACATTTTGCGCCCCGAGGTGCATGCGTCGCTCACCAACAAGGTGTTCTATGCGAACCCCAACACCGCATCCATCAAGTTCGTGACCAAAGAGGTGGCCGAAAACAAAACCATCTTTTTGAGTGACACCGACAAAAAACGCTTGACGCCCCCCGACGCCGTGCCGCAAGACATTCGGCGCGTGCAAACACGGGTGTTCACCAACTTCAAGGCAGGTCGCTGAGCCGCGTCTGAGGCTGCCAATGCACAAGGGGAACGGTGGGCAAAAGCCGCTATTGAGAAGCACGGCCGAAGATCAAACGTCAATTGGCTGCATCAATAAGCAGCGCGTACCACTCAGCCTTTGATCCGCTCGCAGGCTTGAGGCGCCATGCGTCCCTGAGCAAAGCGCACGGCGCGCTCGCCCTTTGCGTCTTGAAAGAATGTCCATAAGCCATTGCTGAAAACATGGGTCGAGGCGTCCTCAGCGCTCACACGTTTCAGCGTGACGCGGCTCCCATCGGAGAGCACCGCATAGGCCGCACCAGACGCCAAGGACAGTTGAATGACTTGCTCCCCACACCGGTAGCTGGGAACAGTCTCGGGCCGCAGGGTCAAGCGTCGGCCCTCAGGCCCCGTCAGAACGAGGGCACCGTCGGGGGCCCAAGCCAGAGTGTCAGCGCTTTGCAGGCTGCGCAGCATGCGGCCTTCCATGTCCATCAGGGCAGGCGGACACATCTTCAGGCCCGCACGCAGCGGGCCCACCTTGATCGCGCTCCCCTCCAACGAGAGGGTGCCCCCGAAAGGATTGCAACCGGCTTGGCCAGAAATTTGACCGGTCTCACCGAACACCACCGTGAGGCGAGCGCGGTCGATCACGCCACGTTGGTCCACATCTTCCACGAGCCACACGCCCTTGAGCTCAGGATGGGGGCGTCCCTGGGTCGCATAGGCGCTCAAGACAAGCCCACTAGCGATGGTGATGAGGATGGCGAAAGGCGTGAAGAAGTGGCGCAGCATGATGGGTCGGGATCTTACAACGCCCTCTCGTGCAGGCCCCCTCAGGCCTTGGTTTGCCTGGCGTCGAGCTCTTCCCAGCGGGTCATGGCGGCCAGGAGCAGGTCGTCAATCTCGGCACAGCGGGCCTGGGCCTGGGCGGCTTTCTGGGGGTCGGTGCTGTAGATGAGGCCATCGGCCAGCAGGGCGACCAAGCTGGCTTGCTCTTTTTCGTAAGCATCAATTTGATCTGGCAGCTGGGCCAGTTCGCGCTGCTCTTTGAAGCCGAGCTTGACCTTGGGTGCGATGCCTGTCGTCGCAGCAGATGTTGTAGACACCTTGGGCAGCTGCGCTGCGGCTGAGCTATTGACGCGGTTGTTGGTTGCTTCTCGGGCAGCCCGGCTGCGCACTTGTTGGACCTTCCAGTCTTGGTAGCCACCCTCGTATTCGCGCCACAAACCGGGCGCCTCATCACCCTCCCAGGCGATGGTGCTGGTGACGACGTTGTCTAAGAATCGGCGGTCGTGGCTGACCAGGAAGACGGTGCCACTGTAGTTTTGCAGCAGCTCCTCGAGCAGCTCCAGGGTGTCGATGTCCAGGTCGTTGGTGGGCTCATCGAGCACCAGCACATTGGCCGGCAGCGCAAACAAGCGGGCCAACAACAGCCGGTTGCGCTCGCCACCGCTCAGGGTTCGAACAGGCGAGTTGGCACGTTCAGGCGAGAAAAGAAAATCGTTCAGGTAGCTCATCACGTGTTTGCGCTGACCACTGATTTCCACCCATTCACTCCCTGGGCTGATGGTGTCAGCCAAGGTGGCTTCGAGGTTGAGCGTGCTGCGCATTTGATCGAAGTAGGCAACCTCGAGGCGGGCACCTTGACGCACGCTGCCGGAGCTCGGTTGCAACTCGCCCAAAATGAGCTTGAGCAGGGTGGTCTTGCCGGCACCGTTGGGGCCGATGAGGCCGACCTTGTCGCCACGAAGCAAGGTGGCATTGAACTGCTGCACGATGGGTGCGCTGGTGGGGCTCCACTGCAGGCACACATCCCTCAACTCGGCCACCAACTTGCCGCTGCGCGCACCGGCATCAACTTCAAGCCTCACCTGCCCCACCGAATCGCGCCTCTGGGCGCGTTGGCTACGGAGCACTTCCAGCCGGTGAATGCGTGCCACGCTGCGGGTGCGGCGAGCCTCCACGCCCCTGCGGATCCACACCTCCTCTTGGGCCAAGAGTTTGTCGGCACGGGCGTTGGCCAGGGCCTCGGCGGCCAGCTGATCTTCCTTGGACTGCTCGTAGGCACTGAAATTGCCTGGGAAGCTGCGCAGCTTCCCGCGATCGAGTTCAATGATGCGGGTGGCCACGGCATCCAGAAACTCGCGGTCGTGGGTGATCAGCATCACGCTGCCTTTGAAGGCACACAGCAAAGTTTCGAGCCAAGCGATGGAGTCCAGGTCAAGGTGATTGGTGGGCTCGTCGAGCAAGAGCACATCGGGCATCGCCACGAGGGCCTGCGCCAACGCGACACGCTTTTTCAAACCGCCAGACAGCGTGCCCACTTGACGCTGCCCGTCAAGGTGCAGGCGAGCCAAGGTGGTGTCGACACGCTGCTCCCAGGTCCAGGCCTCTAGCGCTTCAATGCGTGTTTGCAAGGCATCGAGGTCGACACCGTCTTCGTGGGCTTCATACTGCGCACGCAAGGCCTTGGCTTCGGCCACACCCTCACTCACAGCTTCAAAGACTGTTTGGGCGTTGTCCAGCACAGGCTCTTGGGCCACGTAACGAATGCGCAGGCCTTGGGTGAGTTGCAACAACCCATCATCCGGCTTCTCCATGCCCGCCACAATTTTCAGCAGAGAGGATTTGCCGGCGCCGTTGCGACCGATCAGGCCCAGCCGCTCGCCGGCTTCCAGAGAGAAGGCAGCGCGGTCCAGCAGGGCGACGTGCCCATAAGCGAGTTGAGCATCAGAGAGAGATAGGACAGCCATGGCAGTGTGTAGGGAGGTAAGGCAGGGGGCGATTATGTTGCGCCCACGAAATGTTGCTCACTCTGAGAGTGCTGCAGCATGGCAAAAGTTGCCTTGGGCTGCGCTGGCAGTGGTTGCAATGGTACTGGGCGGATGCGCCACTCGCCGGGCTGGGCCACGAGGAATAAATGGGCACAGCTGGCGCACCGCAGTCGACAGAATGCAACACGAAAAACAAGTTAATTCATTTGTCTGAGCCCGAAGGGTCGGTGGGACAATCAAAATTACGAGTCTTTTGTTCACCCCCCGGACTCAGCAACAGGGAATCGAGACATGCATCCTTCTGCAGCGAGAACCCCCAGCCAACCAGACCGTAAAGATGCCCAATTGACGAGCCCTCCGGCCTCCAAATTTCAAGACGTGGATCTGCCGCTGGATTTGGAAGAGCTGCATCGCCCCGCCAGCCTGCCCAACAAGATTGGCAAATACCGAGTCCTCAACAAGATTGGCGATGGCGCGACCAGCGAGGTGTTTCTTTGCCGGGATGACTTTCAGGATCGTACCGTCGCCATCAAGAGAGTCAAGCCCTCTGTGGCGGGCGACCTGCTGAATGAGGGGGCCTGCTCTTTTGCAGCAGAAGCCGCTCTGGTCGGCCGATTGCAACACCCCAATGTGGTGAAGATTTTTGATGCGGTCGATGACCCGGTCGCGCCCTATCTCGTGATGGAGTATGTGGCCGGCTCGACGCTCAGGCCTCACTGCCGGTCAGACCAACTGCTGCCGCTCGATCAGATCGTCGAGCTGGCCTTCAAGTGTGCGATGGCTTTGAACTATGTGTATCGGCAAGGTTTAATCCACCGCGATGTGAAGCCGGCCAACCTGCTGACCGTGATCAACAACGGCATCATCACCGACATCAAGGTTTCTGACTTCGGCAGCGCACTCAACCTGACTTCAGACACCACACAGATCTACCGGGTGGGTTCACTGGCTTACATGTCACCCGAACAACTTGACGGCGCCACGCTCGACTGCAGAGCGGACATGTACTCTTTGGGCGCGGTGATGTACCACCTTGTTGCCGGCCGCCCACCCTTTGATGCACAAGTGCAGTCGGCCATGATGCATCAGATTTTCAATGCCCAACCCGCACCACTGACCTCGCTGCGCCCAGACCTCTCACCCGCAGTGGACGAGTTCATCCAGCGAGCCCTTCTCAAGCGCCCCGATGAACGGCACGGCAATTGGGAACACTTCGCCCAAGGCTTGTCGCAGCTTGTGAGCACTCAGGCTGTGCCGCGAACTCCCATGCAAGGCATGCTCGAATCAGAGCGTTTCAACCTGCTGCGCAAACTGGACTTCTTTTCAAAGTTTGGCGATGTGGAGCTCTGGGAGGTGGTGCACCGCGCGAAGTGGAAGCGGTTCAAGGCAGGGTACGCCCTCTACCGCAGGGGAGAAGAGGGCCGAAGCTTTCACATCATTGCCACAGGTGAAGTCGAAGTTTTTCGGGATGGGGAAAAAGTTGCGCTGTTAGGCGCAGGCACCTCGGTCGGAGAAATGGCCTACCTCGCGCCCAGCGCAGAGCTCAGATTGCACAGCACGGACGTGATCGTCACAGAGATCGCTACAACCATTTCCTTCACGCCCGAAACCCTTGCGCAGGTCAACCCCAATTGCCGGCACCTGTTTGACGAAGCTTTCATTCGCGTGCTGGTGCGAAGGCTGCACGCAGCCCACGAGGCCATGGCTCACCCACGCCGGATTCTCTGATGCGCTGTGCGATCAAGCCGATTCAGTCGCCTGATCCCTGCAACAACGTGTGCAGACGCGCTTCAACCTAGAAACGGCAGTTGGGCGCACCCGATTGAGCTGCGCTGCAACTCGACTGACCCAAAAAGCATCACTTTTATTTGCTCCATCAAGAGCAAAACAATGTGCTAGCTGCGAGCCGACCTGCGCGCGCGCGCAATCGACATCAGGATACCCAGGCCCAAGCCCAAGGTGACCATGGCTGTGCCGCCGTAACTGATGAATGGCAGGGGCACACCAACCACCGGAAGCATGCCACTCACCATGCCCATGTTCACAAAAGCGTAGGTAAAAAAGCTCATGGTGATCGCCCCGGCAATCAGCCTGGCAAACACAGTGGGCGCGGAGGCAGCGACAAACAAGCCTCGAAAAATCAGGAAAGTAAATCCGGCGATCAGGCTCAAACACCCCATCAGGCCAAATTCTTCCGAAAAGGCCGCGAAGGCAAAATCAGTGGTGCGCTCGGGGATGAATTCAAGGTGCGTCTGGGTACCCTTCATGAAGCCCTTGCCTTGAATCCCGCCTGAGCCTATCGCGATCATGCCCTGAATGGTGTGAAACCCCTTACCCAGCGGATCCTTGGTGGGGTCCAGCAGCGTGCACACCCTGGTCTTTTGATACTCGCGAATGGGCCACTCGACTTGCGGCTCACAGAGCCGGTCGCCAAACCATACCAGTGTCGTGATGCCAACCATGGCCGCCACAGCGAGTGGAATGATCAACTTCCAGGACAGCCCGGCAAGGAAAATCACATAGAAGCCGGCCGCCGCCACCAGCAAAGCTGTTCCAAGATCTGGCTGCTTAATGATCAACCCGACCGGAACAGCAAGCAATACCAACGCCAATAAAAAATCGGGCACAGCCAGCCGCCCCTCGCGGTGCTGGAACCACCACGCCAATATAAGGGGCACACTGATTTTCATGATCTCGCTGGGCTGTAGCACCACACCCACATCCAGCCAGCGCGTAGCCCCCTTCTTCGTCACGCCAAAAAGCGCTGTGGCTACCAGCAGCAGCAGCCCAACGGAATAGATGGGCAGAGCCAGACTCATGATGCGCTGATGCGGAATTTGAGACACCACCAGCATCAAAACCAAGGCAATCAACATGTTGCGCCCGTGATCAACGAAGCGGGTGCCGTGGTCAAACCCGACCGAGTACATCGTGATCAGGCCAGCAATAGCGAGCAAGACCACCGAGAGCAAAAGCCAACCGTCGTAGCCCTTGAACACAGGCCCCATACGTTGCCGCAAACTGGGCTTGGCAAAAACGACACTCACCGTTTAACTCCTTGGGATGCAGGCACCGCTGTCGCAGCTCGCTTGCCCTGATGTTGGGGAGCGGCTTGCGGCACCTTCTTGGATGGACTCGGCGCAGAGGGTATCTTCTTGCGTGCGACAGTCGAAACTGGTGCCTTTTTGGGGGCCACCGGAACTGGAACCGATGGCGCGGAGGCCGCAGCAACTGCCTCCGGGGTGCCGGGCGTTGGAACGGACGATGCGGCTCGAGGCTTACCCACCGGCGCAGCCGACTGACCCTGCTGGGTCAGGGCAATGTCTTCCTCACTGGGGTATTGCCCCAACAGCGCATAGTCAAAAACCCGCCGTGCGATGGGCGCGGCCGCTGCGGCGCCAAAGCCTGCGTTCTCAACGACCACCGCCAGTGCGATCTGGGGCGAGTCAAGAGGTGCGAAAGCGATATAGAGGGAGTGATCTCGTTTGTGCTCCTCCACCTTGGCGGCTTCGTATTTTTCGTTCTGGCGAACACCCACGGCCTGCGCGGTGCCGGTCTTGCCGCCGGTGGCGTAGGGAGCCCCCATGAAAACGCGCGTGGAAGTGCCTTCTTGGGTCACGCCGTGCATGGCCTTGGTGATCAGGGCCACATGCTCAGGTTTGAGATCCAGCGGTGGCAAGGAGCTGCTCGAGTTGACCTTGCGCTCGCCTGAGACCACATCTTGCACCTCG
>CANHBY010000062.1 GCA_947458895.1 Burkholderiales bacterium
CACGCTCGAGCCTGATACCGTGGTTGAGCAAGCGCGCAGCATCCTGGAAGATGTCACGCTGGCCGGCTGGAAGGTTGGCTTCTTGGGCTCCACCGAGGTCGTCAGTGCAGTCGCCGAGATTTTGTCCGACTACCCCGATGTGCCCTTGGTCGCCTACATGCCCAACCTGTCCTGGATGGAGGAAGACGACCAACAAGCGTACCTCGAAGCCTTCCGCGACCTTGTGCTGCCCCAAACCGAAGTGTTGGTGGGCAGCCATCAAACCCTGACCGGTTTTCTGCTGCCAGAATGGGATGCTGATCGCCCAGCCTCTCCAAGGGAGCTGGCTGTAGCTGCTGCCGAGCAGGGTACGCGATTTGTTTTGGTCACCAGTGTTCCGCTCCCTGATCAATTCATGGACAACGTGTTGGCCTCGGCCCAAGGCGCCATCACAGGGGAAAAGTTCGAACGCTTTGAAGTCAGCTTCGTGGGCGCCGGGGAAACGCTGTCGGCGGCACTGGCTGCTCTTTTGGCAGCAGGAGCTGACGTGCACGAGGCCGTTGGAGAATCGCTTGCATTCCTAGACCAGGCGCTGGATGCGGGCTTCCGGCCCGGCATGGGCAACGTCATCCCAGATCGGTTCTTTTGGGCCCAGGGATCTGAACTCGGTGAAGCCTCGGAAGAGGAATCCACTGAAGAAGCCCCAGTCCCACAATCTGGGCCCAGGCAGGTTCACTGAACCCCGCCTTCCACCTCACACCCACTTCATCAGGCCGTGGCGCAGGCGCGGCCATCACTCACCATGTCGTCGCAGCAGCCTCCCTTCACCAACGCCAACCTTTTCGAACGTGCCGAGCGAGTGATCCCTGGGGGCGTGAATTCCCCTGTACGAGCCTTCAGGGCCGTTGGAGGAACACCTCGATTCATTGCCAAGGCCCAAGGCGCCTATCTGTTTGATGCCGAAGGCAAGCGCTACATCGACTACATCGGATCATGGGGTCCCATGATCCTTGGCCATGGTCATCCGGCTGTGCTTGATGCGGTCCATGCAGCCGTCAACGAGGGCCTGTCTTATGGCGCCCCCACGCTGCGAGAAATCGAGCTGGCCGAGGAAATCCTCAAGCTGGTGCCCAGCATGGATCAGGTTCGCCTTGTGAGCTCAGGCACCGAGGCCGCCATGAGCGCGCTCCGGCTGGCGCGGGGTGCCACAGGGCGCTCCATGATTATGAAATTCGAGGGCTGCTATCACGGCCATGCTGACGCACTGCTCGTGAAGGCTGGCTCAGGCCTGGCCACCCTGGGCCACCCCACCAGCGCAGGTGTTCCGGCCGATGTGGTCAAGCACACCCTCGTTCTGCCCTACAACGACCTGGCGCAGCTGGAGGCCGCCTTCAGCTTGCATGGCGACCAACTCGCCTGCGTCATGATCGAGCCCATCTGCGGCAACATGAATTTTGTGCGTGGCTCCCTGCCCTTCATGCAGCGGCTTCGCGAGTTGTGCACTCAACATGGCGCCTTGCTGGTGTTTGATGAAGTGATGACGGGGTTTCGGGTAGCACTCGGCGGGGCGCAAAGCCTGTATGCCAAAGCGCTGCCAGGGTTTGCGCCTGACATCAGCGTCTTTGGCAAAGTGATCGGCGGCGGCATGCCGCTGGCCGCTTTTGGCGGCCGCCGCGATGTGATGGCCCAGCTCGCGCCCCTGGGCCCGGTCTACCAAGCAGGCACCCTCTCAGGGAACCCCGTGGCCACAGCCTGCGGCTTGGCCACACTGCGTGAAATTCAGCGCCCTGGGTTTTTTGACCGGCTCGCCGAACGAACACGCAGCCTCACCACCGGCCTGCTGGCTCACGCTCACGATGCAGGCATTCCCATGGTCGGCGACAGTGAGGGCGGCATGTTCGGCTTCTTCTTTACCTCCACTAATACCACCTCTTTGCCCCAGAACTACACCGAGGTCATGGCCACTCACAAAGAGCGATTCAACCGCTTCTTCCACGCCATGCTGGACCAAGGGATCTACCTGGCCCCCGCGCTGTACGAAGCCGGCTTCGTGAGTGCGGCACACAGCGACGAGGACCTCCAACAGACCCTGGCTGCTGCTGAACAGAGCCTGCGCTCCCTCAACTAACAATTGGTCGCCATGCACATTCACATTCTCGGCATTTGCGGCACCTTCATGGGTGGCCTCGCTGCACTGGCTCGCGAAGCTGGGCACCGCGTCACGGGTTGTGATACCAACGTCTACCCGCCCATGAGCGATCAGCTCCGTGCTTTGGGTATCGAGCTGATCGAAGGCTTTGGCACTGACCAGCTCGCGCTCAAGCCCGACATGTTTGTGATCGGCAACGTGGTGGGTCGCTCCAATGAATCGAGCGACAAACGCTTCCCCCTGATGGAAGCCATCCTCGATGAAGGCCTGCCCTACACCAGTGGCCCCCAATGGCTTTCCGACCACGTACTGCAAGGCCGCCACGTACTCGCCGTGGCGGGTACGCATGGCAAGACCACCACCACGGCCATGCTGGCCTGGGTGCTGGAAAAAGCCGGCCTTGAGCCAGGCTTCCTTGTCGGCGGTGTTCCTTTGAATTTCGGCGTCTCGGCCAGGCTGGGCCGTGTAGGCCGCCTGACGCCGTTCGTCATTGAAGCCGATGAATACGACACCGCCTTCTTCGACAAACGCAGCAAGTTCGTGCACTACCGCCCTCGTACTGCGGTGCTCAACAACCTCGAACTCGATCACACCGACATCTTCGATAACCTGGCCGCCATTGAGCGCCAGTTCCATCACCTTGTACGCACCGTGCCGCACCAAGGCCGCTTGGTGGTCAACGCACGAGAACAAAGTCTGGAGCGCGTGTTAGCCATGGGATGTTGGAGCGAAGTCCTGCGCTTCGGCGGCCGCAAGGAGGCTCCCGGCGAACTGCGTGCCCGCGGTGAGCCACATGCCTTTGATGTGCTGCGAGGCAGCCTCAAAATCGCCCGCGTCGACTGGGCCTTGCTCGGCGAACACAACCAGCTCAACGCGCTCGCCGCCATTGCTGCAGCCGAACATGTCGGTGTCTCACCCGAAGTGGCCGCACAAGCACTCTCGAGCTTCGAGAACGTCAGGCGACGGCTGGAGCTTCGCGGCGAGACGCATGGAGTCAAGGTCTACGATGACTTCGCTCACCACCCCACCGCCATGCGCACTACCCTGGATGGGCTGCGCCGCAAGGTTGGAAACGCCCGCATCCTGGCCGTCTTCGAGCCCCGATCCAACACCATGAAGCTCGGCAGCATGAAAGCTCAATTGCCATGGTCCCTGGAAGAAGCTGATATTTCGTTTTGCCACAGCGGCGGTCTAGGGTGGGATGCCGCTGAAGCACTGGCTCCCTTGGGCGACAAGGCCAAAGTTTGCCCCACCATCGAGGCCACGGTGCAAAGCGTCGCACAGGCCGCCCAACCAGGCGACCACGTGCTGTGCATGAGCAATGGCGGCTTTGGTGGCATTCACGACAAACTCCTCAAGGCCCTGGCAAGCGGTTAAGCGCACATCAAAGCGTGTGGCTGCGATCCCCGTGAGAAAAACCGATGGGGTCGCCCATCAGGCCTTCATCGCAGCCGCGGGCCAGGCCAATTACCTTGAAGAGCTCGCCCATTTCATGCTCTGTGATCAGCTTTTGGGCCAGCGCCAGTTTCTGTATTTCAAAATGGTGAAGGCGGTCTAGTAAGCCACAGTTGAGCAAAAAGTTGGCCTGCGAGGTGTAGCCCAACACGCTCAACCCGGCATCTTGTGCAGCCAACGCAATACCGGTGAAGTTGACATGGCTGGTGATGTCCTTTTCTCCCACATCAACCAAGGGGTTGGTGTCGGCCTGATGGGCCCGATGGCACATCAAGGTACCCCCTGAACGCTGGGGGTGGTAGTACTCAGCCTCAGGGAAACCGTAGTCGATGAAGAATGCCGCCCCACGCACCAAACGAGCAGCCAAACCCGTGATGAAGGCTTCGGCCTGAGGGTGGATTTCAGTCACGGTACCCGGCACCGCCCCCAGAGTCATCGGGGGGCGCTGGGTGCTTGGCCGGTCAGCCCAGGCCCAGGCCTCTTCGTGCCAAACGACACCACGCTCAGACCAAAGCTGCCCATCAAAGGCCAGCAACTGCACCGGCATGGCATCAAGCACCTCGTTACCTACCACCACGCCGTGGATGATTTCAGGCCAGCTGTCGAGCCAGCGAACACGATCAGCAAAGGGCTTGAGAGTGGCTTGCTGGCGCTGACGCAGGGTGGCTGAAACCTCAATGATGGAGTAGCGATCGACCTTGTCACCCAGGGTGGTCAACAGTTGCAAAGCCAGCGCACCTGAACCCGCACCAAATTCAATCACCTCCGTGCTGCCACAGGCCTGCAGGGCCTGCTGCACCTGAACGGCCAGCGTTTCCCCGAAAAACGGTGAGAGCTCCGGCGCAGTGACAAAATCGCTGCCCGACTGAGGCAAATAGCCGAACTTTTGGGTGTCACGCGCGTAGTAGCCAAGGCCTGGCGCATACAAGGTCAGGCTCATGAACTGATCGAAAGGCAGCCAGCCGCCATTTTCGTGAAGCGCTTTTTGCAGAACAGCCTGGAGCGAGGCCGATACACTGCCGTTTGGGTGAGGTTGCATGGCCCGATTGTAAAAAAACTGCCGCCTCATTACACCCCGCTTCACCACCGTTTTTTTATTTCTGAACCGCTTATTTCACGCCAGCCCCAAGCTCATGCCGAGGGCTTTGGATTTTTGGTTGTGAACGATGCGCCCTGAGAAGTCACCTGATAGGCCATGAAATGAACGAAGTCCCCACCCCCACCACCGAGGCCGACAAACCCGCCAAGATGTCGGTGGAAATCAGCAAACTCTCCAAACGGATTCACCGGCAAGTCGGCCAAGCCAGCGTTGACTTCAACATGATCGAAGAAGGCGACAAGGTGATGGTGTGCATGTCTGGCGGCAAAGACAGCTATTCCATGCTCGACATCTTGCTCAACCTGCAAAAGCGAACCCCCTTTCGCTTTGAGTTGGTCGCCGTCAATCTCGACCAGAAGCAGCCGGGCTTCCCTGAGCACGTCTTGCCTGAATACCTGCGTGGCGTGGGGGTGCCGTTTCACATTGAAACGCAAGACACCTACGCCATCGTCAAGCGAGTCATACCTGATGGCAAAACCACCTGCGGCCTGTGTTCACGCCTGCGTCGAGGCATTCTTTACCGCGTGGCCACTGAGTTGGGCGCCACCAAAATCGCCCTGGGCCACCACCGCGACGACATCCTACAAACTCTGCTGATGAACATGTTCTTTGGCGCACGCATGAAAGGCATGCCACCCAAACTGGTCAGTGACGATGGCAAACACGTCGTCATCAGGCCGCTGGCCTACGTGGCAGAAACTGACCTGGAACGCTGGGCAGCGTACAGACAGTACCCGATCATTCCGTGCAACCTGTGTGGCAGCCAAGACAATTTGCAACGGGTTCAAATGAAGCAGATGCTGCGCGACTGGGAGCGCCAGCACCCGGGGCGAGTCGACAACATGTTCAAGGCCATGAGCCACATCGTGCCATCGCACATGATGGATCGGGCACTCCACCCATTCACTGAAATCAAGGCCACCGGCGTGGCCGACCCCAGCGGCGACCGCGCTTTTGACGAAGACGATGAACCCTGCGCCACACCCACATCGGCCCAGACCCAGCAGGTTATTTCACTGCACCGGCAGAGCTCCTGAGCCATCTCCACACGCAAGAATTAATCATCCTAGAAACCGCAGTTGACCGCTTACTTCCGCTGGCAACACCTGATGAACGCTACGAATTTCGCACACGAGCCCCATCACCTTTTGGGTGAAAGCGCTACGCATCCGATTGAGCAGCGCTGCGGCGCGCTGGCGGCGTTGCTCCGCCTTGCGGGCATGAGCCCGCCGCGTTGTCGCGCCTTGCCAGCCCACCGCAGCGCAGCCCACTCGGGTGCGTCCAACTGCGGTTTCTAGGATCATGAGCAAACAACTCGCCTTCCTCTGGATTCTTGCGCTCAACATCGCTTTGGCAGGCTGCGCCAGCTTGAACACCCTGACAAGCGATGTCCAAAGTTTTGGCCAGTGGCCCACCAACCGCAAGCCAGGCACTTTTGTTTTTGAGCGCCTGCCCTCACAGCAAGCCAGAGCTGACGTACAGCAAATCCTGGAAACCGCGGCCCTACCGGCACTTGAGGCGGTTGGTTTCAAGCTGATACCCGACCCCAAAGAGGCCGAATTTTTGGTGCAGTTGGGCGCGCGCTCATCGCCCAGCCAACAATTCAGCGGTGACCCTTTCTACGCTTGGCAAGGCGTTCCACACGCCTACCCGAGCTACAACACCCACACGCACCTTTACGGCTACGGCCGTGGCCTGTGGGCCTTTCCGATCGACATACCCCGCTACGAACGCGAAGTGGTCGTGATGATTCGTGACCCCAAGCAGGGTACCAACTTGTACGAATCTCACGCCGTCAACGATGGCCCCTCGGCCAACTTAATGGGCCTTCTGGGCCCGATGTTCTTCGCAGCCTTGAAAGATTTTCCCTCCACGAGCCCGACCCCCAAAAAGGTGACCCTGCCCCTGAACCCCTGAACCCCTGAGCCGGGTCAACCGTGGATATAGAGTTGCAATTGCTTGATGGTCATCTCATGTTCGGCAATGATGTCGTCCATCAAGTCGAGGATTGAAATCATGCCCACCACCGTGGGCCCTTCCAGCACAGGCAGGTGACGGATTTTTTTCTGGCTCATCAGCCGCATGCAGTCTCGGACGGGAGTGTTGGGCGTCACCATGAAGACATTGCGGCTCATGATGTCTTCCACCTTCACATCCTTTGAGGACAGCCCCTGAAGCGCCACCTTGCGGGTGTAGTCTCGTTCTGAAAAAACACCCACCAACTTCGGCCCCTCCATCACCAGCAAGGCGCCAATTTCGTATTGGGCCAGCAATTGAAGCGCTGCAAACACGCTGTCAGTGGGCTTCACGCGCCACAGGCCTGAACTGCACTTTTTGAGAAGTTCGGCAACAGATTTCATCGGAAACCTCCTGTTCAGAGCCTGGGTAGGCAGTTTGAGTCAGCCGCAATCATGATGTATCACACATCTGACCGAAACGCACCCGGGACGCTACCAGGGGCCCGCCTCGCAGCCCTGACATGACACTGGCACC
>CANHBY010000063.1 GCA_947458895.1 Burkholderiales bacterium
CAGCACGGTCGAGGATGGCAGTGAGCGCGCGAGCCATCCAGGAAGACAGGATGGGCATGCCGGGTGTCTGGGAGGCCGTTGCGGCTTGTTCAGCAGCCCGCCTAGAAGACGACTCCGTGTAGGGTATGACGTATTCCTTAGGTACCATGTGCAGCTCCCAGAAAATTTTTTGTATCGTCTACAAGCGCCTCAGGCCCTGCGCAGACGTTGTCCCTATCAATAACTTCCTTTGAATCACCGCGGAGGTTGTCAGCCTCTTTTCAACTCGTCACTCACAACAACCTTGGGCCCAGTGTAGGAGGCATGACTCCCTCACCACACCTCCTTGCTTCACCTAAGTGATTACCGCAAACCCGGGGTGGCATCAAGAGCCCGAAAACACGGCAAAGCCAAGCGCACCAAGGGCTGGCAGCCTGATAGCTTTGATCAAAAAGGGGCGGCAGCAAGCGACCAACCCGGAGAGGCAAGGGTATTCACTGACCCACTCAACCGGTGGGGGGCTGGGCCCTGAGACCCGCGCCCTCGCGGGCCGCGCTCAGGACGCGCGGCTCATCGCCTTGGTGTGCCGCTCGATGAACTCGCGGTAGGTATCGATACCGCGCAACTACAAAATGGTGTTGCGCACAGCGGCCTCCACCAGCACAGCCAAATTGCGGCCGGCATCCACGGCAATCACGACCTTGCGCACAGGGATATCGAGGATTTCTTCATACAAGGGGTCGTAAGGGACGCGCTCGAATTCCTTCTCGAGGGTTTCCTTGCGTACCAAGTGAACGATCAGCTTGAGCCGCATTTTGCGGCGCACGGCCGTTTCACCGAAGATCGCCTTGATGTCGAGCAGGCCAATACCGCGCACCTCGAGCAAGTTTTGCAGCAGCTCAGGGCAGCGACCCTCGAGCACCGTTTGGGACACCCGGAAAAGGTCAACAGCATCATCCGCCACGAGGCCATGCCCGCGAGAGATGAGCTCCAGGCCCAATTCACTTTTACCCAAGCCCGACTCGCCCGTGAGCAACACACCCAGGCCGAGAATGTCCATGAACACGCCGTGCCGTGTGGTGCGCTCAGCAAAGAGCTGCGCCAAATAGCCCCGAACCACGTCAATGACCTGGCCGGCGGACTCTCGAGTCACGAACAGGGGGATTTCGGCCCGGTCACACAGCGCCACCAATCGCTCCGGCACGGGCTGATTGTCTGCCACGATGACCATCGGGGGCTCCAGCGTCACGATGCGCTGGATTCGCCGCTCCTGGTCTTCAGCGGTGGAAGCGGAAAGATAAGCCACCTCACGAGCGCCCACGATCTGCACCCGGTAGGGATGGATGTAATTCAGGTATCCCACCAAATCAGCCGCTGAGCGTGCCCGGCGCACAGCGCCATCATCGAACCGCCTCTCAGGGTGTGCATGGCCAGCAACCCACTCCCAGTGAAGCGTGGGCCGATGCGCCTCAAACAGCGCCTCAGCGCTGATGACGGTGGGCTTCACAGACGGCAGTGCAAGAGACGGGCCCCTGCGCTCATGCCACAGACTTCAAGGGCGCCCAGTTGGAAATGAGCTCATGCACTTTGGCGGCGGTGGCCTCGGTCTTGAGCCGCTCGCGCAACTCGCGGTCACTGAGCATTTCGGCAATCTCCGAGAGAATCTCGAGGTGGCGCTGTGTGGCGGCTTCGGGCACCAGCAGAAAAATCATGAGGCTCACTGGCTCATCATCAGGCGCATCGAAAGCGATCGGCGCCTGAACCCGCAGCACTGCTGCCAAGGGGTTTTTCAGGCCCTTGATGCGGCCGTGGGGAATGGCCACGCCATGCCCAAGGCCCGTAGAGCCCAGTCGCTCACGGGCAAAGAGGTTATCGGTGACGGTGGGACGTGCCACCGCATGCTGGTTTTCGAACAGCAGCCCAGCGTGCTCAAAGGCGCGCTTTTTACTGGTGGCATCGACATCCACCAGCACATTACTGACGGGCAAAATGGCAGCTAGACGGTTCATCAGCGATCCAGGTGAGGCGAATCCACGTGACACGCGGGGCCACTCATCACTTCATCAAAAATTCCAAGACAACCGGCTGGTATGAAACCGCCGCGCGATCTTTGGATTGTGCACCTACCGCCGCCGACCCACAACGATGCTTTTTAGAAAATGAACCCACCACACCACAACCGTGGGGTGAGACAAACCCGCAGGCCGCCCACCCCACTGCCGCAAACATTCTCAGTCGATTTCAGTGGTCATGCGCTTGACGGCTTGATGGTGGTGATCTTGCAGCTTGTCCTTGTGGCGGCAGACTTGGCGATCCAGCTTGTCCATGAGCTGATCAATGGCCGCATACAAATCTTCGTGACTATTTTCCACAAAAATGTCTTTGCCTTTGACATGCAGGGTGACTTCAGCCTTTTGACGTCTTTCTTTCTCCCTCATGTTGACCACCGAGAGCAGTACGTTCACATCGACCACTTGGTCAAAATGACGAATAATTCGCTCTAGCTTTGTGAGTACATACTCTCGCAGAGAGGGAGTCACATCAAGGTGATGGCCACTGATAGTCAAGTTCATAGGGAACTCCTTTTACAGGGGTGAAAGCGTCAACAATGAGAAGATTGACACCGTGGATTCCAGGGTATCAACCTTGCGCCCCCGTGGCAAGCGGGCCTCCAACTTTGATCAATCAAGTGGGGTATGTTGCCCAAGAGTCAGCACTTTTGGGGGGGCGCCCCTGGTTTTCCAGGCGGCTTTGCCTTATCGCAAGCGCTCGGGTTTAATCTGGCCATGATGTGCCTTCGAGCAAGCCACTCACTCGCCGACCTGAAATGAACCAACTCGAACAACTGAAACAATTCACCACCGTGGTGGCTGACACCGGCAACTTCAAGCAACTGGCCGCCTTTACCCCGCGCGATGCCACCACCAACCCGTCATTGATCCTGAAGGCGGTTCAGCAGGCGGATTACGCGCCGCTTCTCCAGGAAACCGTGGCCAGACATCCGCATGAGCCGCTGGATTCGTTGGTCGATCACGTGCTGGTGCGCTTTGGGATGGAAATCCTGAAGGTGGTGCCCGGCCGGGTTTCAACCGAGGTCGATGCGCGGCTCAGCTTCGATATTGCGGCCACGGTGGCCCGCGCGCGCCGGCTCATGTCGCTTTACAACGATGAGGGGGTGTCCAACGACCGGGTGCTGATCAAGCTGGCGGCCACCTGGGAAGGAATACAAGCCGCACGCATTTTGGAACACGAGGGCATTCACTGCAATCTGACGCTGCTGTTTTCGCTGTGCCAGGCAGTGGCCTGTGGTGACGCCGGGGTGCGGCTGATTTCGCCTTTCGTGGGGCGTATTTATGACTGGTACAAAAAGGCTGCTGGAGCCGGCTGGGACGAAGCCGCGCACCACGGCGCCAACGACCCCGGCGTGAGGTCGGTATCGCAGATTTACACCTACTACAAGAAATTCGACATCGGCACCGAGATCATGGGCGCGAGCTTTCGCAACCTTGGCCAGATCCGGGCTTTGGCTGGGTGCGATTTGCTCACCATCAGCCCAGAGCTGCTGGCCCAGCTTCAACAGACGGAGGAGCCCCTGGTTCGCGCGCTGTCGGCGGAGCAATCAGGCCAGGCGCCCCTGCACGCCATCACCTACAACGAGGCGAGCTTTAGATACGCCCTGAATGATGACGCCATGGCCACCGAGAAGCTCTCCGAGGGCATTCGCGCCTTTGCTGTAGACGCCGCCAAACTAGATCGCTTGATCGTGGCCTCGAAGGGTTGAGCGCATGAGCCTGCGCCCTGTGCCGCCTCGCTGCGATGAGACGCCTGCCTGGGCCGCTTTGGCGGGCCACTACCAGGCCCATGGGCGTGGCTTCGATCTGCGTGAAGCCTTTGCTCGAGACCCCCAACGCTTTGAATCGCTGAGCGTTGAGGCCGGCAGTATTTTTGCCGACCTGTCCAAAAACTGGCTGGATGCAGCCACCCTTCGCTGCTTGCTGGACTTGGCCGATCAATGCGGCATCCAACAACGTCGACAGTCCTTGATGAACGGTGAAGTGCTCAATACCACCGAGGGGCGAGCAGCTTTGCACACCGCACTTCGTGCGCCTCGGGGGCAAGGCCCTTTCAGTGCCGAGGTTCATGCGGTGCTGGATGCCATGCTCGAGTTCGTGGAGGGAGTTCGCCAGGCAGGGCGCATACGCCATGTGGTGAACATCGGCATTGGAGGCAGCGACCTCGGACCTCAAATGGCGGTGCCTGCGCTGCAGGCCTTCACGCACCCAGATTTGACCCTGCATTTCATCTCCAACGTCGATGCCCACGACATCACCCACTTGCTGCGCAGGCTGTCTCCTCATGACACGCTGTTTGTGGTGGCCAGCAAGACCTTCACGACGCAAGAGACCATGGCCAATGCGCACGCTGCCAAGGCATGGTTCAAAGCCCAGGGTGGGCGCGACATTGGCGCGCATTTCGTGGCCACCACGACCAACGTCGCGGCCGCAGCGGACTTCGGTATTCGCACCACCTTCGGCTTTTGGGACTGGGTGGGTGGGCGTTACTCGCTGTGGAGCGCCATTGGCCTGCCCATCGCCCTAGCGATTGGAGCCCAGCATTTCCGTGATCTGCTGGCCGGCGCCCATGCGATGGATCAGCACTTCGCCCACACGCCCTTGAAGCGCAACCTGCCCATACTGCTGGGCTTGCTGGACATTTGGTATCGTAATTTTCACCACCTGAGCAGCCGCAATGTGGCGCCTTATTACCAAGGCCTGGGCCGCCTGCCGGCTTACCTGCAGCAGCTCGAAATGGAGAGCAATGGCAAGTCGGTGAATCTCCGTGGCGAGCCATTGGAGTTTGCGACCAGCCCCGTGATTTGGGGCGAGCCTGGCACCAACGGGCAACACGCTTACTTCCAGATGCTGCACCAGGGCACCGATGTGATCCCGGTGGAATTCATTCTGGTGAAAACGCCGTTTCACGACCTGGTGGAGTCTCATGCCAAGCTGCTGGCCAATGGCTTGGCACAAGCGCAGGCGCTCATGCTGGGCAAAAACACCGATGAGGCACGCAAGGAGACGCCCCCCACGGCGTCTCCCAACATCGACCCTGTGACACTGGCACACCACCGCACCTTCCGCGGCAACCGCCCCAGCACCACCCTCGTGTTGGACGCCCTCACGCCCCACAGCCTCGGCCAACTGCTGGCCCTTTATGAACACCGTGTGTTTGTCAGCGGTGCCATTTGGGGAATCAACAGCTTTGACCAGTGGGGGGTAGAGCTCGGCAAGGCGATGTGCAGCAAGCTGCTGCCCCGATTTCAAACCGGTGAAATGACCGGCCTGGATGCTTCGACCGCGGGATTGTTGCGGCGGTTGATCTCCGAGTGAAAGATTGCGTCAGCGGCCTGCAAACCAGGCACGTACCAGCTTCACCCAAAGCGTGGCACCCACTGGAATCAACTCGTCGTTGAAGTCATAGCTGGGGTTGTGCAGCATGCAGGGCCCCATGCCATGGCCGGCTTCTCTGTGGCTGCCGTCGCCATTGCCGATCAAGAAATAGGCCCCAGGCTTTTCGAGCAGAAAGTAGCTGAAGTCTTCAGCGCCCATGGTGGGCTCGAATTCATGAACTTTGTCGGGGCCTACCCAGTCGATCATCACTTGCCGCGCGAAGGCGGTCTCTTCGGCGTGGTTGATGGTGGGCGGGTAGTTGCGGTGGAACGAGAACTCTGCGCAGAGGTTGAAGGCGGCACACAGGTTTTCAGTGATTTCACGCATGCGCTGCTCGATCAGATCGAGCACCTCCAGGGTGAATGTGCGCACAGTGCCGCACATTTCGACGGTGTCTGGAATCACGTTGGTGGCTTCGCCAGCGTGGATCATCGTGACGGAAATAACCCCTGCGTCGATCGGGCGCATGTTACGGGTCAGGATAGTTTGGTAGGCCTGCACCAGTTGGCACGCCACCGGCACGGGGTCGATGCCGTTGTGGGGCATGGCAGCGTGCGCCCCCTTGCCGCGTAACGTGATGCGAAATTCATTGCTGCTGGCGAAGCACGGGCCGCTCTTGATGGCGAACTCGCCCACCGCCATGCCAGGCCAGTTGTGAGCACCAAAAATAGCCTCGACAGGGAACTGCTGAAACAGCCCCTGCTGGATCATCTCGCGGGCGCCACCCCCGCCCTCTTCGGCCGGTTGAAACACCAGGATCACGCGGCCATCGAAATCACGCTCTGCAGCCATATGCTTAGCCGCAGCCAACAGCATGGCGGTGTGGCCGTCGTGGCCACAAGCATGCATGCGGCCAGGGTGCTGGCTGGCGTGGCTGAAGGTGTTGTGCTCTGTCATGGGCAGCGCGTCGATGTCTGCGCGCAGCGCGAGCGAGCGTGGGCTGGTGCCGCCCTGAATCACGCCCACCACGCCGGTGGTGGCCAACCCCCGGTGCACTTCAATGCCCCACTCGGTGAGTTGACGGGCAATGACGTCGGCCGTGCGTACTTCTTGAAAGCACAACTCAGGATGGGCGTGAAGATCGCGCCGCAAGACGCTCATTTGCGGCGCATCGGCCTCGATGGATTCAATCAGCGACATGCGAGTCTCCCGAAGAGGTGATCAAGGCTTGACAGGATGCTCTGTGATGGCCGCGCGGAAGACCTCAAAAATCAACATCAAGGGCCCTTGGGGCGTCACGATGCGATAGCCACGGCTGCTGGCGAGGTCTTCGGCACCGACCCACTTCCAAAGCATGTGCTGCAAGGGCTGTGAGGTCTCGAGGGTTTCGCGCCGGACAAACAAGGAGCTCAGCATGTGGCCGATGGGCGCACGGCCCTCGTCGAGTTTGTGCAAGAACCACTCGGGCACAGCGTCGAGGCGAGTGAAGGACAGGTTGTCCATCAACACCTTGCCCTCGGAGGTGCACAAGCTGGTGACGCGGGCCAACCAGTGCTCGCCACCGAGTTGCTCGCGAACCTCGTGGGGCACATCACTGATGCGCGCCTGGTGGTGGAGGAGCACCTGCATGGGCTCGAGCGCCACGGCCTCGCACAAGCGCGTGGTGGAACCATCGTGGGCCAACAGCAAGCGCAGCAAGGCCGC
>CANHBY010000064.1 GCA_947458895.1 Burkholderiales bacterium
GCTGCTCCCGTGGACACCACGTTTGCCCTGTATCCAGCCAAAGCCGAGTTCACGCGTGATGATCGAAACATCCGTCTAGGCTACCCCTACATTGTTGAGCATTCGCCTTGGTATGCCTTGGAAAGCGAGTTGAGCGAAGAAGAGCGCTACTACCGTGATCACACCTCGACCATCCACTCTAACTGGAGCGTCGAAAACAAGACTGAAAACAGAGTAGTCGATACGCCGCGAGTTCGACAGTATGAGCAACGCCCAATGATCTTGCATGCCGGCTGCGGCCATGAATACATCCAGGGCTGGACGAACGCTGACATCAAAGGACGCCTGCTGGATGTGGCAATTCGGCCCAGTGAGGGCGGCTACGGCTGTCTGCCATTGGCGGATTCAAGCATGGACGGCATTTACATGGGCGAAGCGTTTTGCGCCGTGCAAGATGTGCAGGCCTTGATGGCTGAGTTTTGGCGCGTTTGTCGCCCTGGTGGGGCGCTGTTCCTGCGTCTGCCGCACGGCAGCGCCGATCTGGTACATGCGGGGGTAGGGCGTCTTTGGTTTGAGCGCTCCTTTCATTCATTTGCTCAAATGGCACCGCGGAGTGAGAACGGCATTCAAGCCGACTGGCAGCTTGATCATGTGTGGCTTCAGGTTCACGCAGACCTGGCCCATGTGCCCCAAGAGGAGGCCTCAGCACGCATTCAGCATCAGCGTAATTGGGTCTCTGACATGCTGGTGAGGCTGCGGCCGATGAAGCCAGCGAGAACCAGTCTCGTCGGGCGAGCTCCTGAGCCGAAGGTCTCGATGATCACGGGTCGGTTGTTCCCGATTTTTTCGACTTAGTCGGAGTGTCATCTACCCCGAAACCCTCATGAATACTGGCTTTTCTCGGTGACTTCGAGAGGCATGGGCTCTCGGAGGCCGCTCATCATCCCCTAATTTCGCTCGCCCAAAAGAACGCGAATCAGGCGGTTCTTGAACTCAGGAGAGATCGCGACATCGGGGTTTTTCTCAGCCTCACTCAGCAGCATCAGAATCGAGGCCCGAGAGATGTTCAGATAGTGTTTGAGATATTCATCAAACTGCGAAGGGTTCACATAACCCAGCCTCATTTGCTCGAACAGCACGAAACCCAAACCTTCGGCCACCACCCGGTGATAGCCCAGCTTTCCCCACTCTTTGCCGCCATGCCAAAAATTGATGGTGAACGGCTGTGCCATAAAAGCCGAGGGCGTTTGAGGTGTCAGCGAATAAATCCAGTTCAGTGTGTGCGGGTAAGAGCTGTACATCGGGTAAGAGCTGACCGTCGTGCCTTGATCGGCGGGTTTGATCAACTGAGCGATGTGGTCTGACACGAGCTTGGAGCGGAACGAAAAACACATCATCGATCCACCCAGTACCTCGTCGACCCCTGGGCTGAACAGGTCTGACAGGAGGCAGCGCGTGTCCGTGGTGTGGCTTGATTTCATCGTGCCGCCGGCTGGCGGATCTGCCCAGCCACTGTCGTAAAGTTTGTTGATCACCTCTGCAAGCCGATTTGCAGCGTAAGCCAGCGTGTTCAGGAAAAAGAAATCGATGTCGGGGTTACCGCGAATTGCAGATACCAGCCGTCGAATCGAGCCTTTCAGCAGGAAGTCATCGTCGCCCAGTATGAAAGTGAAGTCGGCCAAGTGGCTCAGGCTATGGACCTTGATGACATTCAGCGCTCCCCCGATGTTCGAATCGTTTCGAGACCATTGAAGGCAGGGGTGCTGAATACTCTCGAGGTATTGCGGTGTCTCATCGGGCGAATGGTTGTCCGATACATGGATGACGACTTCAGACTCAAGCCCATTGATCTCGGCCAGGATGCGCTCTACGCACAGCCGCAGGCTGTGGCAGCGGTTGTAGGTGGGGATATAGATCAGCAGAGCAGGCATATCTCACCTCATGTGGGTCGGTTAGAGCGCAAACACTAAAACCCGTTTCGCAAAAACTTGGCGACGATGTCGCGGTTTCGGCCAGGGTTGAGTCGCCCATGCAGGCCCACCAAGTGTTGAACGAGGCTGGTGGTTTGAGGCTCTGCTCCTGTGCGGCACATCGCCAGAATTTGGTCAAAATAGCCCAGAACATCCTGCAGCACAGGGTCTGCTCGCATGCTCTCCAAGGCCAGCATCATGGTGTTCAGGTGATCGACCAATTTCTCTTGAATCACCGTACGTGCCACGATGGGAATCAGGTAATCCTGCATTCCGAATTGAACGAACAGGCTGGCCGGATTCATTAACTGCAAGCACAATTGGCCCACGGTTTCGATGGTCAGGGGTGCGTTGGATGCCTCATCGGGAATCAGGCATTTGAGGCCCCTGGCTTGAAGTTCGTTGGCCACGAACTTCATCACGTCCAGAACGCCCAGAAGATCTGCGTCGGCCGTCCCGCCCGAGCCCAATCGGCTGAAGCTCAGAGCCTCTCCCTCCAGAAAATTCGGCGAGACGAAGCGGAAAAACTTGAACCAACGTTCTACGTCGTGTGCGTAGCGGTAGCGCGCGTCGAATCCGCCATACAGCGCATAAAGTTGCTTGTGCGCACAGACCGACAAGCCATTGATGTAGTTGCCGTAAACAAAGTGAAGCAGGCGGCTTGGGTCTGCCACCTTGACCTGCTGAATGTGTTGCCTCACGCCGTCTTGCATGTGCCCAAAGGGGCCGACCGACAACGGCTTGTCGGGGTTCTGTGAGTGGAATTCGTGGTGGCGCTTGAGCTTTTCGCGGGTGAACAGATCATCGCTCGAAAGCCAGCAAATGTACTGCCCCTGGCTCTTGAGCAAGCAGGCGTTGAGTGCTGAAACCGTTCCGCCGTTGGGTTTGCTGATCACCTTGATGCGATCGTCTTTGAAAGACTGAACCACCTCGAGCGAGGCGTCAGTGGAACCATCGTTGCAGACGACAAGTTCAAAATCTTCTAACGATTGATGCATCACCGACTCGATCGCTTCGCCAACGTAGGCCGAGTGGTTGTAAAGCGGCATGATGATGCTGAAAAACGGCTGCTGCATGAGACCTCTCCATGCGCGCTCCACCCAACCCCGTGGCGGTGACTCAGCACGCTATGGGGTCAGTAGATCATTTGTGATGCTGCGGCGATCAATTGATATTAGAGGGTTGGCAGTGGCTTTTCTGCTCTTGTTTGTTGGGTTGCCCCATGCCGATGCGCAGTGCTTCTCGTCGTCATAGCCAACAAGCTTGTGACTCCTCGTCGCGCCTAGTCAGCGGGCTTGATGGCGGCGCGATCAAACAACATTTCAGTCCTGACACGACACCAGGGCTTGAGCCTGTCGCTCGATCAAACCACACAGTGTCGGTATGTTCGAGAGGTGAGGGTACTTGTCCAACAACCGCCTGGCGCTTTCATGGAAGGCGGCAGGCAGGTTGTAGTCGTTGGTTGAATTGTGGAAGATCGGGATTTCTAGCAGCTGCCCCACCGGTTGCTGAGCCACCTGCTGGATCTGCAGGCAGAGGTCCGTGGCCCAGAGGTGCCAGCCGAGTGTGGGGTCTGGTCGGACGGCGGCGTCCCGATGCAGCACCACGGCCAGCTCGTCCATGCTGACGGCAGCTTGGCTGGGGCCGTGCGAGAAGAGATGGGTCCGGTCAACGACTTGGCCAGCGTAGCTCACCGATCCGTCTGAGGCGCCGGCAAGTCCTGCAAAGCCAATGGGCAGGGCAGTGACGCCGGCTTGCGTCAGGTTGCCGAGGGCTTGTGCCAGTGCGAAGCCCGTGCCGGTGGGAAAGTAGACATCCTGATGAACCATGAGCCGCCAGGGGTGTGCAGCCTTGCCGGCGCCCGTGGCGTAGGCTTCGGCCGCGCTGGAGGCGCCCTGTACCGTGATGATTTCGGCGCCGACTTCCTTCAGCCCCGGTGAGCGTGCGATGTTGAGGTTGAACTGCCAAGGCCGGTTCACGGGCACGATGACCGAGAAACGCTCAGGGGCTGTGGGCTTGGCCAGAAACTGCATGGGCCATTTTTCACACACCAGAATCATCTGGTACAAACCCATGTTGAATGTCGCGGTGTTCTGCGGAACACCGAGTGCCATGGCGGCTTGCAAAATGTGATTGGTGAAAGCGCAGGGCGTCACGTCGACCCGGTATTGATCTTGCAGATTGGGCAACCAGCCGCTGTCCAGGAAGGTCTTGAAAGCCGAGCTGACTGAAAAGAACCGTGAGTGGGTTTTGTCGAGCAGCCCCATCTCGTCGTAGCTGATGTCCCCGGCTACCAGGCGCTCGATCACACTCAGGTGCCCCATGTTGGGCAGGCAGCAAACGATCTTGGCTCGCGGTGCGCTCAGGTCATAAAGGGCCGACAGAACAGCCTCCGGCGAGCGCAGATGTTCGAGCAAGTCACCGATCACGATCACATCGAAACCCTGGCCTGCCGCGCTCAGGTCGGCTTGGTCGAGGTCCATCTTCACCACGCTGTCCAAAACCCTTGAGGCCTCAGCCGCAGCCTCTTCCTTGAACTCCACGCCCACCCACCGCACGCCAGGGTGTAACTCTTTAAAGCGTTGGCCCAGGCGGCCATTGGCGCACCCCAGTTCCAAGACGCGTTGGGCATCGGCTGGAATGGCCGCGAGCAGTTTTTGATTCAGGCCATCGTAGTAGTTGCTCATGGGGTGAGTTTCCTTTGGGCTTCGGGGATCGCCAGTGGGGTATCGTTGGGGGCCAGCTCAACCCGCCACAAAGAGTCTTGGCCTCTTGGGCAGAGTGCGCTATTGCGAGGGATGAACGTGGGCATAGTCGTTCCCGTGATCAGGCTCCAGCCCCACAGGCTGAAGGCCCGAAACTCACTTCGGATCTCGATAGGCTACCCGCGGAAAACACGCTTGATCTGAAGAAAAGCCTGAGCTTCCCGGGCCTTGTCTGGCGCCGCTGTGAGGGGCTTGATACCCCTCACCAGCTGCCGCGCTAGGTGTGGATAGCCGTGCCCCGGGTCACCCATGATCCGCTTCTCGACGATCCGCCCCTCAAGATGGTGTGGATGTCGGACGACGAGTTCGCGCTCAACGCGTCGAGGCAGGCGCTGTGGCTGGCGTTCTTGAGGAAAAATGAACTCAAGCCCGAACCGCTGGCCGCGGTCGTCGATCGGGCACGCGGCGTGGTGTGGCTGGCCACGAGGGGCGGCACAGGCACAAGTCGTTTAGAGCGCTTGACGCCAGACCCCAGAGTTCGTCGCGAGCCTTGGGCGGGGAGAAAAAGCCGTCGAACCCGCTTCCTGCGATGCCCTACTGATCGCGCGGATGAGCGCTTAAATTGAACTGGTGGTGGAGAGGAGGAGGATCGAACTCCCGACCTTCGCATTGCGAACGCGACGCTCTCCCAACTGAGCTACCCCCCCACAGCGAATTCATTCTAGCCAAAAGTCCTCCCAGGGGGCGGTAGCCACAGGTTTGATTTCTGCCCCTACCCCTGAGGGTTATCGATTGTGGGTAATTGGCGCATGTACGCCATTGTCTTGGCTCAGCTTGGGTAGGATCGGGGGCTGACTGACACCCCGGCGTGGCCGGCTCGTTTCTCTTAACCAACAGTAGGACCTCACATGGCCAGTAGCCTGTTTGTGTTGATCGATGACATCGCCACCATCCTGGACGATGTGGCTGTGCTGAGCAAAGTGGCTGCGAAAAAGACTGCGGGGGTGTTGGGTGATGATTTGGCGCTCAACGCGCAGCAGGTGGTGGGCGTCAAGGCGGATCGCGAGCTGCCGGTGGTTTGGGCGGTGGCCAAGGGCTCATTCATCAACAAATTGATCTTGGTGCCGGCCGCTTTACTGATCAGTGCTTTTGCGCCTGTGCTGGTGACGCTTTTGTTGTTGCTGGGTGGGGCCTTTCTTTGCTTCGAGGGCTTCGAGAAAATCGCTCATCGCTTTTTACATACCCCTGAAGAAGACACTCAGCACCATGCTGATTTGGTGGCCGCCGTGGCCAACTCCAGCGTCGATCTGGTCAATCTTGAAAGGGAAAAAATCAAGGGCGCGATTCGCACCGACTTCATCTTGTCGGCGGAGATCGTGGTCATCACCTTGGGTATCGTGGCAGGCGAGACCTTGCTCAAGCAGCTGAGTGTGCTCACTGTTCTTTCAGTGGCGATGACGGTGGGCGTTTACGGCCTCGTGGCCGGCATCGTGCGTATGGACGACATCGGATTGAATTTGCATCGCCAAGCCTCGGCCGGAAAGCGGGCCTTCGGGCGCTTCTTGCTGTTGGCTGCACCTGCTCTGATGAAGTTCCTCTCGTTGGCCGGAACCTTGGCCATGTTTCTGGTGGGAGGCGGGATCGTGAGCCATGAGTGGCCATGGCTGCATCACCTCATCGAAGCCATTGTCAGCACCTTGGCCGCAGGGGCCGAAGGGTGGTTGCCCAGCCTCGTGAAGATGGTTCTCGAGGGAATTTCTGGATTGATTTTAGGCGCTGCGGTGCTGGTGGTGGTGAGCTTGGCCAGCCGTGTGGCCAAGCTTTTTGCCAAGCGGGGTGTGGCGCCCTAGGGTGCCAGCAGTTGGTTGACGCTGTCGAGATCCTGGCGTTGCAGTTGTCCTGACGCTTGGCGCAGTTTCAGCCCACCCAAGAGCACGTCATAGCGTGCTTTGGCGAGGTCTCGGCGGGTGGTGTAGAGCTGGGTCTGGGCGTTTAGCACATCAAGATTGACCCGAACGCCTACTTTGTAGCCCAACTGGGTGGCCTCCAGGGCCAACTGAGACGATGACTCGGCGGCTTCGAGCGCAGCCACTTGGGCCTGCCCCGACTGCACGCCGAAGAAGGCTTGGCGCGCGGCCTGGGTGACGCCTCGGCGTGCTGAATCCAGGTCGTTGCGGGCCTTGTTTTCAAGCTCGATGACTTCCTTGATGCGGTTTTGAACCGAGTTGCCGCTGTAAATCGGCACGTTGAGTTGGAGCCCGACGCTCGCTGCTTGAGAGGTGACGCTGCTGCTCGAAGCAAGCGACGATGGCGAGCGGTTGGCCGACAACGAGCCTACGGCGTCAAGGGTCGGGGA
>CANHBY010000065.1 GCA_947458895.1 Burkholderiales bacterium
AAGGTGAGCCAGTGGATGAATTTGCGTACGTAAGCACCATAGACCTCGGCAGCGCGGTCGGGGTCCGGCTCATCGGCGTCATCCACCAGAAACACCAAATCCAGGTCACTGCCATAGCCGAGCTCTTTGCCACCCAGTTTGCCGTAGGCCAGGATGGCAAAGCGGGGCTCGGCACGGTGAGCGTTCTTCAGGCAGGGCCAGCTCCAGCGCAGCGCGCAAGCCAAGGTGGCGTCAGCCAGGGCCGAGAGGTCGTCAGCCACCTGCTCGACAGTGATGCGGCCTTCCAGGTCGCGCACCAGAGTGCGAAAGACCTCGGCATGGTGGGCGCGTCGCAGGGTGTCGAGCAAGGCCTCCTCGTCGGCTTCACCGGCGCGCTGCCAGGCTTGGTGGCGTTGGGTCAGTTCAGCCAAATAGCCAGCCGCATCGAAACGCCCATGAACCAGGCGTTCATCAGCGAGTTCGTCGATCACACCGGGGTGGCGCATCAGGTAGCGCATAGGCCAGCGAGCCAGCCCCAACAAACGCATCAGGCGGTGGTGCACACCAGGTCGCTCCACCAGCAAGGCGATGTAGCTCTCGCGGCGGAGCAAAGGCTCAAGCCAATCCATGAAAAGCTCCACAGCGGCCAGATCGCATTGGCCATTGCGCAGCGCTTGTACAGAGCGTTGCATCAGGTGCGATAAGCGCTGCTTGGTGTCCTCGCGCAGCATCTTGAGGCGCCCCTGTTCACTCCAGGCCCGGACCCGCTTGGCCAGCTCAGGAGGCAGGTCATCGATCACCTGCTCGCTGTCAATGGGCAGAGAAGGCGATCCGCAGCGACTGCATCCGCGCGAGACCGCCTCTTCGTTGTGGCGGGCCTGGGGCTCGTGAAGCAAGGCGTCGAACTCGGTGGCAACAAATTCGCGGGTTTCGCAAAAGCGCTGCAGCAAAGCGCACACATCAGGCTGAGGCGGGAACAGGCTGGCGGCGATCCAGGCCAGGTCGGCATCCTGGGTCGGCAGCATGTGGGTTTGTTGGTCGTCGAGATACTGAATGCGATGCTCTAACTCGCGCAGGAACACATAAGCCTGAGCAAGCTTGTGAGCGACCTCCGGCTTCATGAGGCCGCCCTGGGTGAGATATTTCAGTGCTTTGAGGGTTGAACGGGTGCGGATTTCAGGGAACTGACCTCCGCGCACGACCAGCAACAACTGCACGATGAATTCGATCTCGCGGATGCCTCCACGCGAGAGCTTGACATCATTCGCCCGCTCTGGCCGGCCAGCTGCACGACGCTGGGCTTCGTCTCGCACTTTGCGGTGCAGTTGGCGCAAGCTCTCAAAGACACCGTAATCCAGATAGCGCCGGTAAACGAAGGCAGACACCACACTGCGCAGCGCCAGGGCACGACCACTGAGAACACTTTCTCGTGGGGCCACCACACGGCTCTTGAGCCAAGCAAACCGCTCCCACTCGCGACCCTGCACTTGAAAATACTCTTCCAACATCGCCAGGCTGACGGCCGCAGGGCCTGAGTTACCGTTGGGCCGCAGCGCCAGGTCGACACGGAACACTTGGCCGTCTTCGGTGGTGTCGCCAATCAAGGCGTAGAGCCGCCGAGCCAGATGAGCAAAATATTCGTGTGCCGTGATGGATGCGCTGGCTCCACCCTCAGTTTGGCCATCTTCTTCATAGACATAGATCAGGTCGATGTCGGAAGACACGTTGAGCTCACGTGCGCCCAGTTTGCCCATGCCCACGATCCAGAAATCGATCCGCTGACCCGAGGGGGAAAGGGGTGCGCCGAAGGCCGCGTCCAGCTCCGCCAGTGCTTGGGCCAGCGCGAGCTCCAGCGTGGCCTCGGCCAACTCGCTCATGGCCAGAGTCACGTCTTGCATGGGTGCCGCCTGCTCCACATCACGCACGACCAGCCGCTCGAGCACTGCATGACGAGCGACGCGCAATGCGCTGGCCAAACTGCGGCCCTGGGCCTGCAACAACTTGACCAGTGAGACAACATCGTCACGTCGGGGCAGGCCCTTAGGCAACAAACTCAGCTCAGCCGGGTAGCGCCGCCGCACGCGTTGAACGAAACGGCTGTATCCGGCGCCCCGCTCAGGCTGCGGCGCCATCGAGAGATCATGGGTTTGAGTCGTCATGCGCATCCACCTGCTCAGAGAAAGGCTCACCGAAAACACCTGCTTCGCTCACGCCAAGAGGGCATTGTGCTAGTGTGTAGCAGCCGCGTGGAAAAGGGCTGCGAGCGGTATCGCAGTAGCCCCGCCCTGATTGGTCTGGGTTCATGCCTTCCTGTTCACCTGTCGCTGTCATGCCTGTTGAATCGCCATCCACGCCGCCGATGTCGTTGATCGACGCTGTCACCTCTGCAAACCGCCCTGGGTGGCGTCAAGTTTTGCGCCGCCTTTTGGGCTGGGTGCTGGGGTTGAGCGCAGTGGGCCTGGGTTTAACCCTGTTGCTTTGGGTCGGACTTCATTGGTTCATTTTGCCGCAGATCGACCAGTGGCGCCCAGACATCGAGACCCGCGCCAGCCGGCTTTTGGGAGTGCCCGTGCGCATAGGGCATATCAGCGTGGAATCCAAGGGCTGGTCGCCTGCGATTGAGTTGCATGATGTGAACGTGCTGGATGCCCAAGGAGGCGCCGCGCTCAGGCTGCCAAAGGTGCTCGCCACCTTGTCAGCCAGGTCTGTATGGGTGATGTCGCCGCGCTTTCGCCAGTTACTCATCGAAGATGCTCACCTTGAGATCAACCGTGACGCGCAGGGCAAGATCTCGGTGGCTGGCTTGGCGCTGCACTCGGGCCAACCCGAGACCGGATCAATGGACGGCCTCGACTGGCTGCTGCGGCAAACAGAAATCGCCGTCCTTCACAGCAGCTTGCGCTGGACCGATGCCCAGCGCCAAGCCCCACCGCTCGACCTGACCCAGGTTACGCTGGTCATTCGCAATGGTTTGGGGCAACATGCGCTGCGCCTGGACGCCACGCCCCCGGCCGAGTTGGGCGAGCACTTCACTGTGCGCGGAAAGTTCACTCAATCACTGCTCAAAAAGCCAGGCGAGTGGCAGCGTTGGAATGGCACGCTTTACGCTGAACTGCCGCGCGCTGATATCAGCCAGCTCAAAGCCTACGCGGCTCTGCCCTTCGACTTGCAGGATGGGTTTGGCGCGGCACGGGCCTGGTTGGATTTCAAGAACGGCCAAGTTCAAGCCGCCACAGTAGACGTCGCACTGATGGCGGTGGCCGCGCAGCTTTCGCCAGATGTGGCCCCCTTCTCGCTGCTAAAGATACAAGGTCGCTTCAACGTCGAGGTCAAAGGCGACAGCCATCGGCTCTCACTTGAACAATTTGGATTCACGACCCAAGTGTCGTGTCAAGGCTCAAATGTCGCTTGCTCGCTTGCCCTCAAACCCGATGGCGTCGTTGCTTCTCGTCGTCATAGCCCAAGCTATGACTCCTCGTCGCGCCTAGCCAGCGGGCTTGATGGCGGCGCGATCAAACGACATTTCAGCCTTGACACGACACTAGCTCAGGTCGAATGGCCCCGCGGCGACATCAAGCTAAGCTGGGATCAAGCCGATGGGGAGACCATCCGCCGGGGCGAGCTCAGCGCCGATCGTCTGGATCTCGGTGTGATGAGTCAGATTGCTGGCCACATTCCACTGAGCCCCGCCCTTCGCCAGACCCTGGCCGAGCGACAGCCTCAAGGCGTGGTGCAGGGTTTGAGTGCGGCTTGGGAAGGCCCAGCGGCATCTCCGGCTCACTACCGCGTCAAGGGCCGCATTCAAAACCTGGGTATGCGCGCAGTGGCGCATACAGAGGACGAAACTCATTTGGGGTGGCCGGGCCTGCAGGGTGCCTCGCTCGACATCACAGCCTCCGACAAAGGGGGCCGCGCTGAGGTGCAAATTGAAAATGGCGAAATCACATTCCCAGGGTTGTTCCAGGAGCCCAGGGTGCCAGTGACGCGACTCAGCGCCAAACTTCAGTGGCGCGTGGAGCCCGGCAAAACGCCTGCTGAGCCGGCCCGGATCACGCTCAATGTGTCGCCGGCAACGATCTCGAATGAAGATCTTCAAGCAGAATTCCGCGCCACCTGGAGCAACCAGCCCGCCCCCTCTGATCCGAGCATTAACCCTGGGGTTCTCGATCTGAGCGGCAAGCTCCTGTCTGGGCGTGCCGATCGAGTGCCACGCTACCTGCCCCAGCATTTGCCAGAGCGGGTGCGCGACTACCTCTCGCTGGCCCTGCTTGGCGGCCGATTGAGCGATGTGAACTTTGCCGTCAGGGGCGACTTGCGAAACTTTCCTTTTCGCAACCTGGGCCCTGATGGGCAACCGCTGGGTGAGTTCCGGATTGCCGGCCAGGTGGAGGGTTTGACATTGGCCTATGTGCCAGACCACCCGGCCCACGATGACGTACCGCCCATGATCTCGCCCTGGCCAGCCCTGAGCCAGGTCGGGGGCGAATTGATCTTCGATCGCACCAGCATGCAGATCCGAAACGCACGCGGCCAATATCGCCAGGTTCAACTCGGCCGGGTGCAGGCCGGCATCAATGACTTCATCACTAACCCGACGCTCACTGTGTCGGGGCAAGGTCAAGGCCCTCTGGCCGACATGTTAGGCTTTGTGAATTCTTCGCCGGTGGGTCCATGGACACAAGGGGCCCTCGCTCAAACTCAGGCCACCGGGCCTGCTGAGCTCAAGTTGGCGCTGTCAATACCCCTGAACAATCTGGAGGCATCCAAGGTCAGGGGCAGTGTCATGATGGCTGGAAACGACTTCCGGCTCAGCCCTGCCCTGCCTTTGTTTGGAGGCACTCGAGGCCAGGTGGAATTCACGCAGAGCGGTTTCTCGTTGGCCAACCTGAGCACCCAGCTCATGGGGGGGGAGAGCCGCGTCGAAGGCGGCTGGCAAGTGGACACTGGCTTACGCATCAAGGCACAAGGCTCAGTGACGGCCGAGGGGATTCGGCAGGCCTCCGAATGGGAAGCGCTGGCCCAGGCAGCGACAACCTTCACTGGGCAAACAAACTACCGCCTGTCTGTGGGATGGCTCCATGGCCACCCCGATATTCTTCTCAATAGCGACACCGTAGGCCTGGCCATCGCCCTGCCCTCGCCTTTGGGCAAGGCGGCAGAGACTTCCTGGCCGGTCAAGCTGCAGATCTCCGCGCAACCCCCTGGGGATACGCCCGACGCGCCCCAACTCGACAACGTCAATCTGAGTGTGGGGCCACACTTCCAGGCCCAGTACCTGCGTAACATCTCGCTTCAACCTGCCAAAGTGCTCAGAGGCCACCTCTCGATCAAGTCGCCCGCCGCTGACGATGCCGATATGGCAAGCCTGATCAAAAGCCCCGAGCGGGGCGTCTCGGCAGATTTTTCACTGGCCACCCTCAGCCTCGATGCATGGCAAAGCCTGTTGGCGAAACTCCCCATTCAAGATGCAACACCCGCGTCGCCTGAGGCACCCGGCCCCTCCTCTTACCTACCCAGCCGACTGACTGTACGCACCGACGAATTGGTGGTGGGCTCACGAAAGCTGCGTCATGTAAGGGCTCAGGTGAGCCAAGAAGGTGGCAATTGGCGCGCCAAGCTCGATTCGGATTCCATCGACGGACTGATCGAATACCAACCCGCACACCGAGGAACCTCGGGCAAGGTAATAGCCCACTTGAACCGCCTGAACCTGCCGCCAGCCGAGGCCACGCAGGCACAAGCCTTGTCACCCGATCAACAGCCCGAGAACCTCCCTGCAATCGATATCGTGATTGATGACTTGGAGCTTCTCGGCAAGAAACTGGGCCGCCTGGAAATCGATGCCGGAAACCGGCCCAACTCTCCAGACTGGCAGCTCTCACGCCTGACACTGACCACCCCCGAATCCACCCTCAGCGCCCATGGGCTGTGGGGCACCGTCGACACCGGCGGCAAAGCCGGGGCTCGGCGCACGATCGTGGATTTCAAGCTTCAACTCAAGGACACCGGCGCCTTTGTCGAGCGGCTCGGCATGGCCCGTGCTATCAAGGGCGCCAAGGGCGTGATGTCTGGCCAACTCTCCTGGCTTGGCTCGCCCCTCAACTTCGACTACCGCCTCACCAACGGTCAAATGAATGTAGCGCTTGAATCGGGGCAGTTTTTAAAAGCCGATGCCGGCGCGGCCAAGCTCTTGGGAGTGCTCAGCCTGCAATCCCTGCCAAGACGACTTGTTCTCGATTTTCGCGATGTGTTCCAGGAGGGCTTCGCCTTCGACAGCCTTACTGGCGATGTGACGCTGGCCAAGGGCATTGCCAGCACGAATAACCTGCATATGCGCGGCGTGCAAGCCGTGGTGCTGATGGAAGGCAGCGCGGATCTGCGCCATGAGACCCAAGACCTTCATGTCGTCGTGCTGCCCGAGATCAATGCGGGCACTGCCTCACTGGCCTATGCGGTGATCAACCCTGCGCTCGGCTTGGGCACCTTTTTGGCACAGCTCTTTCTGCGCAAGCCGCTGGCCCTAGCAAACTCTCGGGAGTTCCACATCACAGGCACCTGGGCCGACCCCCAGGTGGAGCGCATCGAGCGCAAACCAGAGGGCGCAGCGGAAAATGACAGCTCAGCACCTGATTCAACACCAGCCTCCACGCCAGCCTCCACGCCAGCCTCAGCCCCTGCGGCGAATGAGGCGCCGCGCTAGGGCGTGTTAACACTAAAGATGCCAGATGCATTGTTCTTCAAAAGGCCTTGAGCAACGCGCAAAACGAAGCCGGGGCAGGTCCCCGGCGAGGCTTTGCAACGCCGCGCAAGGCCTTTTGAAGAACAACCCTTCGGGAACGTGGCCATTGGGGCGCAGCGCGGCGTTGCACGTCTCGCCAAGGCGAATAGCCTTGGCAGCGCCGCGCGCCTTGCCCTGCGCCCCAATGACCGCGTTCGCACTGGCATCTTTAGTGTTAACCTAAAAACCGCAGTTGACCGCTTACTTCCGCTGGCAGAACCTGATGAACGCTCAGAATATC
>CANHBY010000066.1 GCA_947458895.1 Burkholderiales bacterium
AAACGACACTAGAGGGCTGACTTTCGGTAGCATTCCCTGACCCTCCACCCCGCTTTATTCTGATGATCCACTCCCCCGAGCCCATCGTTCACGGTATCCCAAATTGCGACAGCGTCAAGCGAGCCCGGCAGTGGTTGGCTGAGCACGATGTGGGGTATCGTTTCCATGATTTCAAAAAGCTTGGCGTGTCGCTCGACGCCCTTGCTGCATGGGCTGCAGCGGTGGGCTGGGACCGGCTCATCAACCGCCAAGGAAGCACCTGGCGAAAGCTTTCCGAGGCTGAGAAAACAGGGCTGGCCGCGCCCACACCAGCCGCCTTGGCTTTCGTTCAAGCACACGCGAGTCTGATCAAGCGACCACTGATACAGTGGGCTGGTGGCGAGCTGACGGTAGGTATGGACAAGTTAGTGTTGGCGCGCTTGTCGGGCCGTTGATGTGGCCAAAGCTTTTGACCGAGGGAGATCAAGCGTGTCGAACCTGGAACGCATGAGGCAGATATCAGCCGGTTTGATGCTGGCTGTTTTGTGCTGGACGCTGTCGGCTTGTGAACCTCTCCCAGACCCTGCGAGCACGGAAAGCCTCGCACCCCGGGCGCTCACCGCGGCCGACTTGGTCGACCGGCTACAGTGGGAGGATGCGCTGGCTGCCTATCCGCACCCCGATGCATGGGAGCCGGAGGTCTTGACTCAGGCTCAGTTAGCGGCTGAGAAAATTCGGCAGGCTGACGGTGTTGCGGCCTTGGAATCTGATCTCACCGGCTTGGATGACACCCAAGTCAAGTTGGTTTCCTCCACCATTCAGGATCTGCCCTGCCTGGTTTTCAGCTTTGAGAAAGCTAAGTTGCAAATTGCGATGCCTTCACCCTTGAAGCCTGGCAGCCCCGTATATTTTTCGGATGCCATATCGCCGAAGTTCAAACCCATCACCGACAAAAATGAGCGTGAATGGCGGGTAGCAAAAGCCATCATTCAGCGCATGGCCAGCGAGATGTTTCAGGGCATGAACCGCTCAGATTTCTGAGCCCAGGCCACCGCCTGTTCCAGGGCTAGAGGCTCATCGCACGACACCACCTGCCGCTTGGGCATTCCACGCAACCAGGTGAGCTGGCGCTTGGCGAGCTGCCGCGTGGCGGCGATGCAGCGCTCGGCCAAGTCATCGAGTTGACCTGTTTGCAGAGCCTCCCAGGTCTGCCGGTAGCCTACACATCGCATCGACGGCAGTTCAGCATGCAGATCGCCGCGTTGCATCAGGCCTCGCACTTCGTCGATCAGGCCTTCATCCAGCATTTGATCCAGCCGCTGCGCGATGCGCGCATGGAGCCAGGCGCGGTTGCTCGGCTCGAGCGACAGCAAAGGCGGCGTGGGGGTGTTGGCCTTCTGACTGTGGAAGGATGAAATCGGTTGTCCGCTGGTGCGGTAGACCTCCAGCGCGCGCTGAATGCGCTGCGCATCATTCGGCGCCAGCCGCTGGGCCGTCACGGGGTCTACCACCTGGAGTTCACGGTACAAGCTGATCAGGCCCTCGCGCTCCGCTTGCAAGGCCAACTCTGCACGCATGGCAGGGTCTGCCGAGGGCATGGCATCGATCCCTTCGAAGAGGGCTTTGAAATACAGCATGGTGCCCCCCACCAACAAGGGCAATCGGCCGCGGGCGGTGATTTCCTGCATCAGGCGCCGGGTGTCTTGCACGAAGGTGGCGGCCGAATAGGCTTGCGTGGGGTCGATGATGTCAATCAGGTGATGAGGCACTTCGGCGCGCTCGGCAAGCGTGGGCTTGGCCGTGCCAATGTCCATGCTGCGGTACACCAGCGCCGAGTCCACGCTGATGATCTCGACTTCGCGCCGACCCGACAGCGCACGCACCATGGCCAACGCAGCGGCTGTTTTGCCCGATGCCGTGGGGCCGGCCAGGCAAAGGCAGGGCAGCAGTGCGGGCGTGTCGTTCGATGGGCGCATGGGTTGAAGCGGGGGTGCCAGACTGCTCTCGGTGTTAACGCAGACCTATGCAACTAGACACCAGAGCTTGGCGGGATAGTTTGATGGCTTGAGGATACCTTGGGTCTCAAAATTTGATACCTTGCGCCGCGCGGCACATTCCTCACCGTCATCGCTATGCTGGCGGCTAGTTCGAGTCTGCCCCCCCCACCGCCCCTAAAGGACCTCATGTCATGAGCCACCCGAACCAGTTTGCACTCCTTGGCCAGCGGCGCTTCGCCCCATTTTTCTGGACGCAGTTCCTGGGCGCCGGCAACGACAACTTGTTCAAGTTCGCCGTCATCATGCTGGTCACCTACCAGTTGCGCCTCGAGTGGTTGCCAGCCGGTATGGCGGCATCGGTGATCGGGGCGGTGTTCATCGTGCCTTTCCTGCTGTTGTCGGCCACCAGTGGGCAGTTGGCTGACAAGTTTGACAAGACTCACCTGATTCGCTTCGTCAAATGGCTCGAGCTGGCGATCATGGCCTTGGCCGCCTGGGGATTCGCGCAGCAGAGCGTGCCGGTGCTGCTGGTTTGTGTGTTTTTGATGGGGGTTCATTCGGCGCTGTTCGGGCCGGTGAAGTTTGCTTATCTGCCACAGCATCTCAATGAGCGTGAACTCACGGGTGGCAACGGCATGGTGGAGATGGGCACCTTTGTGTCGATCTTGCTGGGCCAGGTGGTGGGCGGCCTGTTGGTGGCCGTGCCTGAGGTGGGGAGCTTCTATGTGTCCGTGGTCTGCCTGGCGGTGGCGGCGCTGGGTTGTGTGACTGCGCATTGGGTTCCCCCCACGCCTGCCACCGACCCCCAGTTGCGCATCAACTGGAACCCGATCTCCGAGACCTGGCGAAACCTGCGTTTAGCCCACGAGAACCTGGTGGTCTTTCGATCCTTGCTGGGCATCTCCTGGATGTGGTTCTTTGGAGCGGCCTTTGTGTCGTTGTTCCCTGCCTTTGCCAAAGATGTGTTGCATGGCGATGAGCGTGTGGCCTCGTTGCTGCTGGTCTTGTTTTCGGTGGGGGTGGGGGTGGGATCTTTGCTGTGCGAGGTGCTGGGCCGGCGGCATGTAGAGATCGGGCTCGTGCCTTTGGGCGCCATCGGCATGAGCATTTTCTCGATCGACCTTTACTTTGCTTCAAGCGCCTTGCCAGCGGCATCCAGCTTAGGTTTGGCCGAGTTTATTCACCAGTCAGCACATTGGCGCTTGATGGCTGACCTGGCCCTGCTGGCGCTGTTTGCAGGCTTATTCAGTGTGCCGATGTATGCCCTGATTCAAATGCGCTCCAAGCCCAGCCACCGGGCGCGCATCATCGCGGCCAACAATATTTTGAATGCGCTGTTCATGATTGCCAGCGCCTTGCTGGTGAGCGCGCTGTTGGCTGCCGGCCTGAGCATTCCTCAGATCATTCTGGTGGTGGGCATTTTGAATGCGGTGGTGGCGACCTATATTTTTTCGCTGGTGCCCGAGTATTTGCTGCGCTTCTTGGCGTTGGTTGTCACGCGCTGCATCTACCGCTTCAGGGTGCTCAATGAGGAATTCATTCCCCAGCAAGGCCCAGCGATTCTGGTCTGTAACCATGTGAGCTTTATCGACCCGGTGGTGATGGCGGCGGCCAGCCCACGGCCCATTCGCTTCATCATGGATCACCGGATTTTTGCCACGCCCGTGCTGGGCTGGTTCTTTCGCCTCGCCAAGGCCATTCCGATTGCGTCTTCGCGCGAAAATCCTGAAATCTATGAGAGTGCCTTCGCCACGGCCAGGCAAGTGCTGGCCGAGGGTGATCTGCTGTGCATCTTTCCCGAAGGCGGCATCACCCGAGATGGCAAGTTGGCCGAGTTCAAGGGCGGCATCATGAAGATCTTGCAGACCCACCCGGTGCCGGTGGTGCCGGTGGCGTTGCAAAACCTGTGGGGTTCTTTTTTCTCTCGCATCGACGGTGCGGCCATGAGCAAGCCCTTTCGCCGAGGCTTTTTCAATCGCGTGAACCTTGTCGTGGCTCCGCCCTTGGCGCCGCAAGAGGTGACCCCCTCGGCGCTTCAGGCCGCGGTACAGGACCTGCTTGATGGAGCACCTGCCGGCGTGTGAGCCCTTATCGGGCGAGGCCGAAACTCACACCCCTCGCGCCCGATCGGCTTTGAACTGCAGCACGAATTCGCTGAAGCGGCCCGCATCAAGCGCGTCACGCATTTCGCGCATCAGGTTGAGGTAGTAGTGCAGGTTGTGAATGCTGGCCAACATGGGGCCCAGCATTTCGCCACAGCGGTCCAGGTGATGCAGATAGGCTCTTGAGAAGTTCTTGCAGGTGTAGCAAGTGCAGGTCTCATCAATCGGCCGCTCGTCTGTCTTGTGGCGCGCATTGCGCAGCTTGAGGTCGCCAAAGCGGGTGAACAGGTGACCGTTACGCGCGTTGCGCGTGGGCATCACGCAGTCGAACATGTCGATGCCGTGGCTCACGCTCTCGACCAGATCTTCAGGGGTGCCCACGCCCATCAGGTAGCGTGGCTTGTGGGCCGGCAGTTGGGGGGCGGTGTGGCGGAGGATGCGCTGCATGTCGTCCTTGGGCTCGCCCACGCTCAGGCCACCGATGGCATAGCCTGGCAAGTCCAGCTCTTTGAGGCCCGCCAGCGACACGTCGCGCAGGCTCTCAAACATGCCGCCTTGCACGATGCCAAATAGCGAGTTCATGTTTTGCAGCCGTTCCAACTCATCGCGGCAGCGCCTTGCCCAGCGCAGGCTCATTTCCATGCTCAGGCGGGCTTCACGTTCGGTGGTGAGCACGCCTTGGGTTTCATAGGGCGTGCATTCATCAAACTGCATCACGATGTCTGAGTTCAAGACATGCTGAATTTGCATGCTGACTTCGGGCGTGAGAAAGAGCTTGTCGCCGTTGACGGGCGAGGAAAACTTGACACCTTCCTCACTGATTTTTCGCATTTCCCCCAGGCTCCAGACCTGAAAGCCACCGCTGTCGGTGAGGATGGGTTTTTGCCAGCTCTCAAACCGGTGGAGCCCTTCGAACTGGCGAATCACATCCAGGCCCGGGCGCAGCCAAAGGTGAAAGGTATTGCCCAGAATGATCTGGGCACCCATCTCCTCCAGCGATCGAGGTGTGACGCCCTTGACGGTGCCGTAGGTGCCCACAGGCATGAAGATTGGCGTTTCCACGACGCCGTGGGGCAGCGTGAGTTGGCCACGGCGGGCTTGGCCCTCGGTTTTGAGCAACTGAAAATTAAGCATGGGTGGGATTGTGCCCGCAGCTTTATCGGGGCTGGGTATCGCAGGGGGCTAGTGCAGTGTTTTGCTCCTGATGGAACAAATAAAACCGCGCCTTTTGGGTCAGGGCAAGGCGCAAACCACAGCGATACCGGGGGGTATCGCGAGGATTTGCAACGCGGCCATGATCCAAAAGGCGCGGTTTTATGTTCCAGATGGAGTGAAACACTGCGCTAGGATGTCCAGACCTGGGTTGGCCACTTGGGTGGTGACGCTGGACAAATGCAGCATCGTGTGGAACAAGTTGTCGTGTGACCAGGCTTTGTGGGCTTGGCCGCGAACACACTCGATCGACCAACCCCGCGCTTGCTGCATGGACTTGGACAACCACAAAGCCATTGGCACATGGGTCTGCTCTGTCGGGGCGATGCTGTACGGCATGCCGTGGAGGTAGAGCCTCTTTTCACCCAATGATTCGCCGTGGTCTGACAGGTAGAGCAGTGCCGTGGGCCGTGATTGCGATTGCAGCCAAGCGACTGTTTCGCCCAGAAAATGATCGGTGTATCTCAGTGAGTTGTTGTAGGCATTGACGATGTCTTGCGTCTCGCACTGCTGAAGCGCATGGCTGGTGCACTCGGGTTGAAAATGCTTGTGCGCTGCTGGCGAGCGCTTGTAGTAAGCTGGGCCGTGGCTGCCCATTTGGTGCATCACCACCACCGTTGCGCGGGCAGTGCGCTGCGGGTCCAGAGCGGCCAGCTGCTCGGGTAATTTTTTGAGCATAATTTCATCGAAGCACTCGCCCTCTTCGCACAGTGCAGGCACCTGGAGAGCACTGACCTCGAGATGCGGCACACGGTCACAAACACCCTTGCAGCCGGACTGGTTGTCTAGCCACACGACCGCCAGACCCGCCCGGCTCATCACGTCCAGAAGGTTCTCAAAACGGCCTCCCTGTGATTTGAATTCGGCGCGCCCCAGATGAGAGAACATGCAGGGCACGGAGGTCTGGGTGTTGGTGCCACAGGATGTGACGTCGGTGAAGTAAACCAGGTCTCCTTGGTCTTGCAATGCCTTGAGCCTTGGCGTGGTCTCGCGGGTATAACCGCCGATGCTGAAATTGGCGGCACGGGCCGTCTCGCCCACCACCAGCACGATCAGGGGTGAGTTCTCTGGGCTCGCGGTTGGCCCAGCGAAGCGGGCGTCTTCGCCAACGGGGCGCAGGGGTTCATTGGCTTGGGCTGCCTTCCCCACCGAAATGTTTGCCACAGCGTAAATGGTGTTGAAGGGGTTGATCAGGTAGCGCAGCGATTTGTGGTTGCGCATGAGCGAGGCCAAGTCCTCAAATGAAACCCACAGCATGAGCACGGCGACCAGCAGACCCAGCATGCCACAGCCCAGTTGCTGCCCGATCAACTTGCCGGCACTGACTTGCCGAACCGGTTGCCACCACCACCACGCACCCGGAAGCACCACACCCAGGCCGAGCATCAGCACCATCGACCAAGACAATAAATCTCTGACTTCACGCGCGTCAGTGTGCAAGGCATTGGACATCATGGAGGGGTCGATCACCACGCCATAGGTGTGCATGAAGTAGCTGCTGAAGCCACTGATCAACAGCAGCAAAAAACCCGCCGGCTTGAGCCAGCGCGGCCAAACCATCAAAGACAAGGTCATCACGGT
>CANHBY010000067.1 GCA_947458895.1 Burkholderiales bacterium
CTCTTACGCCCTCCGCGACTGAGGCGCTGCTCGATAGCCACCGTAGGGGCAATGCCATAGACCGCATCGACCTCCGGCCGGCCTGCGGGTTGCACGATGCTGCGCGCGTAGGCGTTGAGGGACTCGAGGTAACGCCGCTGGCCTTCGTTGAACAAGATGTCGAAGGCCAACGTGCTTTTTCCTGAGCCTGAGACACCGGTGATGACGGTGAACTTGCCGTGGGGGATGTCCACGCTCATCGACTGCAGGTTGTGCTCGCGAGCGTTGATGATTTGGATGTGGTCGGGGTGGCGTGGGGAGGCAGGCTGCGAGGTTGAACCCAAGGCACCATTCCAGGCCACCAGGGGCTCTCGAGCCACCCATTCATCAGACTGAACAAAGGCTTGCTCATAGCTTTGGAGGGCACGGCCTGTGTGCGAATCGGCCTGCTGCGCCTCCATGGGGGTGCCACAAAACACCAAGCGCCCTCCTGCGTCGCCGGCCTCGGGGCCGAGGTCGATCAGCCAATCGGCGGCCCGAATCACGTCCAGGTTGTGCTCAATGACCACCAGGGAGTGGCCAGCCTGAAGCAAGCGGTTGAAAGCCCCCATCAGCTTGGCGATGTCGTCGAAATGCAAGCCGGTGGTGGGCTCGTCGAACATGAACAGAATGCCCTTGGTGGCCAAGGCCTGGCCGCTGGGGCGACGACTTTGAGCCTCAGCCAGGTAACCCGCTAATTTGAGACGCTGTGCCTCGCCGCCACTCAGCGTCGGCACGGGCTGACCGAGCTTGAGGTAGTCCAACCCCACCTCCACCAAAGGGCGAAGAGCACGAACGACATCGACGTCGTGCACAAATACCTGCAAGGCCTCGCTGACCGTCAAGTTGAGCACATCGGAGATGGAGAGCATGCCTGTGCCTGGCAGGTGGCCACGCTCGATTTGCACGGCCAGCGTCTCAGCGCGGTAGCGGCTGCCGTTGCAATCGGGGCAACGAAGGTACACATCGCTGAGGAACTGCATCTCCACATGCTCAAAGCCAGAGCCCCCGCAGGTGGCGCAGCGGCCGTTGCCCGAGTTGAAACTGAACACGCCGGCGCTGTAGTTTCGTTCCTTGGCCAAGGGCATTTGGGCAAAACGCTGACGAATGGCATCAAAGGCACCGACATAGCTGGCCGGGTTGGAGCGGGCTGTTTTGCCGATAGGAGACTGATCCACAAACACCACATCTCGCAGCCAGTCAGCGCCCAACACAGCATCGTGTGCACCAGGGGTCTCGCCGCCTTGTCCCCAATGACGGGCCAATGCAGGGTACAAAATATCTTGGATCAGCGTACTTTTTCCAGACCCCGAGACACCGGTCACACAGACCAAACGCTGCAAGGGGATTTCGAGGGTCAGGTATTGCAGATTGTGCTCACGAGCCCCTTGAATGATCAGCTTGGGCGTTGATGGCTCGACAGCTCGGTGCAAGCCACCACCCACCCGTTTTCTTGCGCCAAGATAATCGCCTGTGAGGGTGTCAGCTTGGCGAATGTTGGATGGGGTGCCATCAAAGACGATCTGGCCGCCTCGCTCGCCAGGGCCCGGGCCCATATCGATCAACCTGTCGGCAGCCCACATGACGGCGGGGTCGTGTTCAACCACCACCAGCGTGTTACCGGCATCGCGCAGGCGGTGCATGGCTTGCACAATGCGGTTCATGTCGCGGGGGTGCAGGCCAATGCTGGGCTCGTCAAGCACGAACAGTGTATTGACGAGCGAAGTGCCAAGTGCTGTCGTGAGGTTGATGCGTTGCACCTCGCCACCGCTGAGGGTGCGGCTTTGGCGATCGAGTGTGAGGTAGCCCAGCCCCACATCACAAAGGTATCGCAGCCGAGTGCGTATTTCTTCCAGTAGCAACTTGAGGGCCTCACCCAGGTTCTGGTGAGGCAATGGCAAATTATCAAAAAATTGCCGCAGGCGATCAATGGGCAGCAGCATCAGGTCGTGCACGCTCAGGCCGTCGAGGGACTCGAGCTGCTCGCGCGACCAACTCACACCCCGGGGCATGAAGCGCTGAGCGGGGGGGAGCGCGGCGTCGGCATTTTCTCGGCTGCCTAAGCGCCACTGCAAGGCCTCGAGGTTGAGCCGAGCGCCGCCGCAAGTGCCACAGGTGGTGTAGCTGCGGTATTTGGAGAGCAAGACACGAATATGCATCTTGTAGGTCTTGCTCTCCAGATACTCAAAAAATCGGTGAAGGCCATACCACTGTTTGTTCCACTGCCCCTTCCAATGGGGGGAGCCTTGCAGCACAAATTCGCGCTGGGATGCGCTGAGCTCAGCCCAAGGCACGTCCAGGGGAACACCGGCTTGCTCACAATGCCTGATGAGATCGTCTTGAATCTCTTTCCAGGCGGGCGTTTGGATGGTTTTGACGGCCCCTGCTCGCAGGCTTTTCCGAGCATCTGGAATGACCAAGCCCCAGTCCACGCCAATCACCCGGCCGAAGCCCTTACAGCTTTCGCAGGCACCCACCGCCGAGTTAAACGAGAACAAACCGGGCTGCGGGTCGTTGTAACGCAGGTCGCTGTCTGGGCAGTGAAGGCCTGTTGAAAAACGCCAGGTGGTCGGTTCGCTTTCCTCAAGCAGCCCGCCTTCGTTGGACAGAACCACCACGTTGACCTTGCCAGCGCCACGCTTGAGCGCCACCTCCAGGGCCTCCACCCCACGCGAACGCTCAGTGCCCTGCAAGCGGAACCGATCAGCCACCACCGCGAGCAGCTTGCGCGGCCCGGCGGGTGTGATCACCTCGCTCTCACTTTGCACACGGGTGTAGCCGCTGGCAGAAAGCCACTGCTGCACCTCGTCAGCAGACACATCCACAGGCAACTCCACCGGGAAGGTGATGACCAGACGTGGATTGTCGGCTGCGGTGCGCTCCACCAGCGCCTCCCAAATCGTCTCGACGGTATCGTGCTGCACCCGTTGTGCAGTTTGTCGATCGAATAGCTGAGCGGCGCGGGCAAACAAAAGCTTCAAGTGATCATTGAGCTCTGTCATGGTGCCCACCGTGCTGCGCGAGGTACGCACGGGGTTGGTCTGGTCAATGGCAATGGCTGGTGGCACCCCCTCGACCCGATCGACCGCCGGACGATCCATGCGATCAAGGAACTGGCGGGCGTAGGCGCTGAAGGTCTCTACATATCGACGCTGCCCCTCGGCATACAAGGTGTCAAAAACCAGGCTGGACTTGCCCGAGCCGCTGGGGCCGGTGACCACTGTCAATTCACCTGTGCGAATGTCGAGATCGAGATTTTTGAGATTGTGCTGACGCGCACCGCGGATACGAATGAACCCTGAAGCCATGAGCCTGTCCGCCTGTGATCAAGCAACGGATTCTATGGTGAGGACTATGCGCTGATGGGCCCTGATCATTCGTTTTGAACCTGCGGTGGATCGCGATGGCGACGGCTCAATGATCCACGTCAAACTATCGGGGGCCCCAAGAGGCTCAACCATTGTCAGCACAACGGGAAGAACTTAGAAGCACCCTGACTTTCACGCCCCTCAGCTGCGCCGAACCACCGCGCACCAGCCCGCCGTATCGGCCGCCACGCCTCAAAGCGGAATGTTTCCGTGCTTTCGCCAGGGGTTGTCGACCCTTTTGTCGCGCAGCATCACCAGCGATCGGCAGATGCGCTTGCGGGTTTCGTGGGGCTGGATCACATCGTCAATGTAGCCACGCGCGCTGGCCACGAAGGGATTGGCGAAGCGGGCTTTGTACTCGGCTTCGCGTGCGGCCAGTTTGGCCGGGTCTGACTTGTCTTCGCGAAAAATAATCTCCACGGCGCCTCTTGCGCCCATCACCGCGATCTCGGCGTTGGGCCAGGCAAAGTTCACATCACCCCGCAGGTGCTTGGAGGCCATCACATCGTAGGCGCCGCCATAAGCTTTTCGGGTGATCACGGTCACTTTGGGGACCGTGCATTCGGCGTAGGCATAGAGCAGTTTGGCACCATGCTTGATGATTCCGCCGTACTCCTGCGCCGTGCCTGGCAAAAAACCCGGCACATCCACGAAGGTGATGACCGGGATGTTGAAGGCATCGCAAAAGCGTACGAATCGGGCGGCCTTGATGCTGCTTTTGATGTCGAGGCAACCGGCCAAGACCAGTGGCTGGTTGGCCACCACACCGACCACCTGACCCTCCATGCGGCCAAAGCCGATCAGGATGTTCGCAGCGTACTCGGGTTGCAGCTCGAAAAAATCGCCATCATCCAGGGTCTTGTAAATCAGCTCCTTCATGTCGTAGGGCTTGTTGGGGTGATCAGGCACCAGGGTGTCGAGAGACAGATCGATGCGGTCTGCAGGATCGCCTGAGCACAAGGTGGGTGCTTTTTGACGGTTGTTCAGCGGCAAGTAGTTGAAGAAACGCCGCAGCATCAAAAGGGCTTCGACATCGTTCTCGAAAGCCAGGTCGGCCACACCGCTCTGGCGAGTGTGCGTCAGCGCCCCACCCAGATCTTCGGCACTCACCTCTTCATGGGTCACGGTCTTGACCACCTCGGGGCCTGTGACAAACATGTACGAGCTGTCTTTGACCATGAAAATAAAGTCGGTCATGGCGGGGCTGTAGACGGCACCGCCCGCGCAAGGCCCCATGATCAAGCTGATCTGCGGCACGACACCCGAGGCTAATACGTTGCGCTGAAAGACTTCCGCGTAGCCGCCGAGTGAGGCCACGCCCTCTTGAATGCGCGCGCCACCCGAGTCGTTGATTCCGATGATGGGCGCCCCGACCTTCATGGCCTGCGCCATGACCTTGCAAATTTTCTCGGCGTGAGCTTCCGAGAGGGCACCACCGAACACGGTGAAATCTTGGCTGTAGACGAACACCAGCCGGCCATTGATCATGCCGTAGCCGGTGACCACACCATCGCCTGGCACCTTCTGCTCAGCCATGCCGAAGTCTTGGCAGCGGTGTTCGACGAACATGTCCCACTCTTCGAAGGTGCCTTCATCGAGCAAGAGCTCAAGGCGCTCACGCGCAGTGAGTTTGCCCTTGGCATGTTGTGTGGCGATGCGCTTTTCACCTCCGCCCAGGCGGGCGAGACCACGTTTTTCTTCGAGTTGGGCAAGGATGTCGTGCATGGGGTCTCCGGTTTTGAGGGCACTTGTGCAAAACCCATCGGGGATGATCGCGAGGGGTTTTGCAGAGGTTCCTTAGTCTGTTGGCTTCTCGAAAAGATACAACAAGGCGCGTGCTGCAGCCGAGGGCGTGACCTGGCCTTGGAGCACAGCCGCCTCGGTTTGAGCCAGGTGTTCGCGCACGGCAGGGTGATGGCGGAAATCGGCCAAGAGTTGATCACGCACCAGATCCCACATCCACGCTTGGGCTTGCTGTTGGCGGCGCTGATCGAAGCGGCCGTCGAGGCGGCGTCTTTTTTCGAATTCCTGCACCTGCTCCCAGAAGGCATGAACGCCCTGCTTTTGCAAGGCACTCAAACACAGCACCAGGGTGGCATCCGGCGCGTGGGTCAGGCCCAAGGCAGCCATGATCTGGGCTTGGGCTTGGGCGGCGGCATCAGGGTCGATGTCGGCCTTGTTGATGAGCACCATATCGGCCAGCTCCATCACGCCTCGCTTCATGGCTTGTAGATCATCGCCAGCATGGGGCAACTGCAGCAACACGAACAGATCGGTCATGCTCGCCACGGCAGTTTCGCTTTGCCCTACCCCCACCGTCTCCACAATCACCACATCAAAACCGGCAGCCTCCACCAGCAGCAGGGTCTCACGCGTTTTGGCGGCCACGCCACCGAGCGTGCCACTGGCTGGGCTGGGGCGGATGAAGGCCGAGGGGTGGGCGGCGAGCTGCTCCATTCGGGTCTTGTCACCCAGGATCGAGCCGCCACTCAGGCTGGAAGAGGGATCGATGGCCAACACAGCCAGCTTGTGCCCACGGGCTACGAGCTCCAGCCCCAAGGCTTCAATGAACGTGGACTTGCCCACACCCGGCACGCCACTGATGCCCAGACGCAGAGATCGGCCGGTGTGAGGCAGAACTTGGTTGAGCAGGGCATCCGCGCGAATGCGGTGGTCGGGGCGGGTGGACTCCAGCAGCGTGATGGCTTTGGCGATGGCTCGGCGTTGACCTTGCAGCAGCGGCGCCAGGAGAGGATCCGGGAGGGCTGAGGCAGGCGGGCTAACAGAAGAGGGCGTCACGAAATGTTCAACCTCAAAGCAGCGGTTGAACAGACTCGACGAGGCCGAGAGAAAACATCAGCATTCATCGGGGTTTGGCGCCGGATTGAGGCGGTCAACGGCCTTTTCGGAGGCCAATGCACATTTGATTTTCTCGAGCACATCTTTGGCAGAAACAGGAATGGGCGTGCCTGGGCCGTAAATTCCCTTGACACCCGAGGCCATCAGGAACGCATAGTCCTGCTTCGGAATCACGCCGCCCACGAAAACAACAATCTCATCAGCTCCTTGGTCTTTGAGCGATTGAATGATCGCTGGCACCAAGGTCTTGTGGCCAGCTGCCAAGGTGCTCACTGCCACCGCATGCACATCGTTCTCGATGGCCTGGCGTGCGCACTCTTCGGGTGTTTGAAACAGTGGCCCGATGTCGATGTCAAAGCCCAGGTCAGCAAAGGCCGAAGCCACCACCTTGGCGCCTCGGTCGTGCCCATCTTGGCCCAACTTCGCGATCATCAAGCGTGGGCGGCGGCCTTGAGCTTGGGCGAATTCATCGATTTCCTGTTTGAGTTGTTCCCAACCCTC